>SOKK01000101.1 GCA_004374725.1 Patescibacteria group bacterium
AACTTAGAGAAAACAGTTGCCGTTAATGGCACAGATGCCTCAATTGCCCGTCCTGGTGATACCTTAACCTATACTTTGGACTATAGTAATACTGGTAATGGTGTTGCGACAAATGTTGTGGTTACAGACATCATCCCTCGCTACACAACTTATGTTGATGGTAGTGCAAGTGGTGTTGGCGTCTATAACGCTGTTGATCTCTCAATCGTTTGGGCAATTGGTGACTTGGCAGTTTCAGAAACTGGTTCTGTTAGCTTCAGCGTCACCGTTGATAGTAACGTTCCTCATAATTACATCATCCGCAACGATGCAAGAATCTCTGCTGATGGTGGATATATGGCTGAGGCCTATGTTGAAGTTCGTGCTCAGCACTTGCCAGGAATCTTCGTTGAGAAACGCGTTGATAAGACAAATACCAAGCCTGGTGATATTCTGACTTATACAGTGGTCTTTGGTAATCGCTCTGCTTATGTTGCGGCAATTAATGTGGTCCTTACAGATGAATTATCTTCTTTTGTGACTTACGTTAATGGTTCAGCAACCCATAGTGGGATCTATGACACAACTAATCATGCTCTCACTTGGAACTGGGGCACCTTGCCACCTAATAGTCAGTATCAAGTAACCTATCAGGTCAGAGTGAAGGATGATGTTCCAAATGGAACAATTATTCGGAACACTGCGACTTTGACAGCAAGCTTGGTTGATCCTGTTAACCATACCATTAATAGTCTCTCTGAAACTGGAAGCGTTTCCGGTACAACTACGACAACTGTTGTTACTGAGGAAATGGGTCTTCCTGAAAGATTGACTAAGACTGGTGGTTTGGGATTGATCAGTTTGATTGCAGCACTTCTGACATTACTGACAGGTTTTGGCTTGGCGATGCCTAAGCTGAAGCGCTACTTTGCCCAGTTTCGTGCCTAATTGATAAAACGGCATTCTGTCCGTTAAGAATACCAAAAGCCCCTTTCTTTAGAGAGGGGTTTTTGGAAAAGTAAAAATCCCCTTGGGAAAGGGGATTTTAAGTTCGAAAAACTATTTGTAGTGGATGATACACGCCGTTGTTGGTGCTACGCTTATTTTCTGCCACTCGGTGATCGCGATCGCGGTGTTGATGAAGTGTATGCTCTGGGTTTCCTTTTGGGGATTGTCGCTTTGCCATTTTTCGATGCCGTACACGAGCCAGGAAGATATTTGGAGAGGGTTTTGTAATTTTATGTAATCTCCCCCTGGCATCATGCCCAGGTAATTATCAGGTGATGCTCCGGAGCCTTCGAAATAGTCCATACTGATAAAGGAACTTTCTACTCTGCTGAGAGTAAGAAAGATTCTACAGAAACCTTTTCCGTTATCGCTAATGATAACTCCCCACGGTTTTGTACTTTTGAACTCGTAGGGTTGGTAGGGAGTGTCGGCGACGAAGTCCTCTGCCCAGGCGGCCGGTGTGAGTGAGAGGAACACGGCGATGGTCGTTACTACGATAAGTAGCTTTTTCATTGTTCTGAAACCTCCTTATTGTGTTGGTTGTTAAAGATGTGCTGTCCCTTTCATCAAGGAATCAGTATATTATAGATACCTCTGTCTGTCAAGTAACTTTGAAAAATCCCTCAAAAACTGCTAAAATAGACCTAGAAATAAAGAAATTTTAATTCCCGCCTTCGCGGGAACAAGTTTAGGAGGTAAAATGGAGATTAAATGGTTTGGACAATCTTGCTTTGAGCTTAAGGGAGATAAGGCAGGGTTAGTGATTGATCCCTATGAGGAAAAGATCGGGCTTAAATTACCAGAACTCACTGCTGATCTTGTTGCTGTGACCCATGATCACTTTGACCACAATAATGTTAAAGCGGTTTCTGGAGATCCGTTTGTAATTAACGGTCCTGGAGAGTATGAAGTAAAAGGAATCTCGGTAAGTGGAATTCCGACCTTTCATGATGAAAAGGGTGGCCAAGAGCGCGGAGAGAATACGGTTTATATTATTGAAGTTGATGGCATCAAAATTTGTCACCTTGGTGATCTCGGGCACAATTTGAGTGATGCCCAGGCTGACTTGATTGACGGAGTAGATATTCTTTTGGTTCCGGTGGGAGGAGAATATACGATTGATGCCAAGAAAGCCTCTGAGGTGGTCGAGCAAATTGAGCCCCGAATTGTGATTCCAATGCACTACCAAATCCAAGGATTAACAGGGGTCAAGGGACTTGCAAAAGTCGATGATTTCCTCTCAGAAATGGGGGTAAAAGATATTAATAAAAAGGATCTCTTGAAAGTCAAGAAAGACAAGCTCCCTCAGGATAAGACTGAAGTAGTAGTCCTGAAAGTAAGTAACAAGTAAGAAGTAACAAGTGATAAGTGAGTTCAGGTCTAATCGGTACTTATTACTTACTTCTGCGGGAGTAGTTCAGTGGTAGAATGCAACCTTCCCAAGGTTGAGGTCGCCGGTTCAAATCCGGTCTCCCGCTCCAGCCGACGTAGCTCAGTTGGTAGAGCAGCGGTTTCGTAAATCGCGGGTCAGCGGTTCAAATCCGCTCGTCGGCTCCAGCTAAAACAGGTCAGAGGTCAAAGGTTAAAGTTGCTAGATCTAATCTCTTTACCTTTTACCTTTAACCTCTTATCTCTAATCTTATTTATGTACTATCCAGTGTTGTTAAAAATTGGTTCAGTTAGTCTTTACACCTATGGTATCTTCATTGTCCTCGCTTTCTTAATTAGCGGTCTTTTCATTTTGTGGGAAGCAAAGAAGAAAAAGCTTGACTTCTCAAGGCTTTTGAATTTTTCTCCTTATCTGATTATTGGGGTAATGGTGGGAGCGCGGATCTATTATGTTTTACAACACCTTAGTTATTACAAGGACCATTTACTTGAAACTTTTTATTTTTGGCAGGGCGGACTTTCAATGTATGGCGGGGTGATTGCGGCTTTCTTGCTTTTGTTAATTTTCCTAAGGAAAGAGGGGAAGAAACAGCGCTGGCAGTGGTTGAATGCTTTGGGGATGGGATTTCTTTTAGGATCTGCGGTTGGTAGAATTGGCTGTTTCTTGAATGGTTGTTGTTTTGGGGAGGAGAGTAATTTACCTTGGGCGGTCACAAATGGTTTTTTGAATGATGGGGTTCTGCGCCACCCCACTCAGCTTTACGAAGCAATCTTTTATTTCTTATCGTTTGTCGTAGTCTTCTTGATTAGTTCTAAGTGGGGAAGGAAAATCACTGTTGGGACAATCTTTTTCTTGAGTATTTTTCTACACTCTTTAGTAAGGTTTGTCGTAGAATTTTTCCGTTTTAGTGACTCTTTTATTGGACCCTTCAAGACAGCTCATGTCGTTACTCTTCTGGTTATAATTTTGGCAGTCATTATTTTCTTTGTTACTATTAAAACAAGAACTAAATTGAAAGGAGCATCAAAATGAATAAGAATTTCTCACCAGAGTTTATTGAAGCACGCAAAAAAGATCTTTTAAAGATTAAGAAACGCGTTGAAGATGAAATTAGTCACATCAGTGATTGTAGTTTGAAAAAAGATGAAGAATGTCAGGCAAAATTTCCCAACTATGGTGATAAAGAGGAGGATAACGCAACTGAGGTGGGTGTTTATGAAGATTACACATCATTAGAAACTAGTTTAAATAAATTATTTAAGGAAGTAAACACTGCATTGGAAAAAATTGAAAATGGAAACTATGGAAAGTGTAATAATTGTAGCAAACTAATCGCTAAGAAAAGGCTAGAAGCTTTTCCAGCTGCACCACTCTGTATTGACTGTGAAAGGAAAGAAGAGAAAAAATAAGATGACGAAAGATAATTTCCCCAAATGGTTAATTGATCTTGGATTAGTCAGTGTGCTGGTTTTTCTTGACCAGATCATAAAATTTGCTTTCTCAACCTGGTTTTCTGAGGGTGATACTAAGGAAATTATTAAGGGATTTTTCTCTTTTGAGCTGGTCTTCAATCAAGGAGCAGTCTTTGGAATTACGATTGATAAGATGCTTTTAATCACTGGGACGGTCTTAATTTTGGCTGCTCTGGTTTTTATTTATTTTAAGAAGTTAGTAAATAGGGAATATTTACAAAAGCTAGGGATCGTCTTGATTGTTGCAGGGGCTTTAAGTAATCTCTGGGATCGAATCTTTTGGGGGCATGTTGTTGATTGGCTTAAGCTAAGTTTTTGGCCAGCATTTAACTTTGCTGATCTTCTAATTGTAGCAGGAATATTTCTACTCGGATGGGCGTTATTGTTTCAGAGGAGATCAGGTTAAGTAATAATTTCATTTAAAATAAAAAACTCTCACTTTTTGTGAGAGTTTTTTTATATCAAGAACCTATCTAGCTATTTTTTAATCAGAGCGATCATCTTTTTGTCTGTTGTTAGTTTTCCTTTGTAGGAAAGGATGAATTGTTCCTGACTTGAAGAGGGGTAGGTTTGCTCAAGCTTTAAGGGTTCTGCAATTTTAACTGTTCCCTCGAAGCTACTTCCTTTGCTTCCGGATTGCTTTTGAAGATAAAGAATATATTTTTGAACTGGTTTGAAAATTCCTGGTTTTAACCTGAAGGGGAGTTTATATTTAAGGGTTACTCGGGATGTTTTTCCTTGATGAGTTTTAACCCAGGTTCCAAAGACTGTTTTTCCCTTTTCAGCACTGATTTCAATTGGTTCTCTGTTACCTTTGCTTTCAATTAAAGTACTGCCTTCCGGAACCAGAACTCGCATGTAATCTTTATTGATCCCTGCTCTGAAATAATTAGCTTCTGTGTGTTCACGAACAACTACAACTGTGCGGATAATCTCTCCGTTTTTTTGGATCTCAGTTGTGCTTTTAATTGTTTCCTTCATTGCTGCAGAACTTTTATTGCCGGTTAGATTACTGTTGATTACACTAAGATAATCTACTTTAGAGTCCTGGGATTCTTTAATTTCTCCTCCGAGGCCAATCTTTAAGATTAAATCTTCTTCTTGGGGATGATAAGAAAAGGCAAGAAGATGCTTTTCATTTTTGTTTTGACTAATGATATTTAGGAATTTAAACCAATTCTTCTTTTGCTCGACTAGTTTAGTGAGTAGCCTGGGAGCAAAATCGATTAAAAATTCTTTGGGGTTTTCTTCATTGGTGTAGTCTTTCTCAACTTTGACTTGAGTTGTTC
>SOKK01000069.1 GCA_004374725.1 Patescibacteria group bacterium
GATAGTCAGCAAAACCAAACTTTTTATAAATCTCAAGGGCTATCTTAATTACTTTAATTACCTCAGCTTCAATTTGTTCATCAAGGCAATAGATGTGAGCGTCATCTTGGGTAAAACTGCGGACGCGGAAAAGACCATGTAAAACTCCTGCAAGTTCGTGACGATGTACCAGACCAAGCTCGGCGATTTTCAAGGGGAACTCCCGATAAGAGTGGTTTCTGCTTTTGTAGATCAAAAGTCCGCCCGGACAATTCATTGGTTTTAAAGCGTACTTCTGCTTACCAATCTTGGTAAAGTACATAAACTCTTTGTAGTGATCATAGTGTCCGGACTGGCGCCAAAGTTTTTCTTGAAGCAGAACTGGAGTGTTGCTTTCTAGGTACCCTGCTTCTTTATGAACCTCGCGCCAGTAGTTCTCGATGGTTTTCCAGAGAATCATTCCTTTAGGGTGCCAGAAAGGGAAACCAGGGCCTTCTTCGTGAAAACTGAAAAGATCAAGTTTTTTGCCAATTTTGCGGTGGTCGTTTTTTTTGGCTTCCTCCATCTTTTTGAGGTATTCGTCAAGTTCTTTTTGGGTGGAGAAAGCGACGCCATAGATTCTTTGGAGCATTGGCCGGCCGGGGTCACCTCTGAAATAGGCGCCTGCAATGGAAGTTAATTTGAATGGTCCAATCTCACCAGTTGACTTTGAGTGTGGTCCCTTGCAGAGATCAACAAAATCCCTGTTTTTATAAAAAGTCACTTCTTGGTCAAGAAGCTCTTCAATTAATTCTACTTTATAGGGTTGTTTTAATTTTTTATAGAACTGAATTGCTTTCTTTTTTGGCTCGGTATATTTCTCAAACTTTTGATCGGCCTTGATGATCTTCTGCATTTTATTTTCGATTAGGGGGAGATCTTCGGGAATCAAAGTTCTTGGCAACTCAAAGTCGTAATAAAAACCATTTTCAATTGTGGGGCCGATTGAGAGTTTTGCTTCCGGGAACATTTCTAAAACTGCCTCTGCCAGGATGTGTGCAGCAGAGTGCCGCATTGCTTCAAGATTTTTAGTTTGATTTGGCATATTAATAAGCTAAAGGTTTTCGACATTTGCCTTGGCAAGTTTTCCAATTCTTCTGCCTAAAAAACGATTGCCAATTTGCTTAAATTCTCCCGAAGTGTCTGAAGCATAAAAACGATACTTCTTCTTTTTTTTGAGCGATTTTCTTAAATCAGAATTGTTATCAATCAGCTTTTGGACTGCCTTGGCAGTTTCTTTACCGGGGCTGATCAGGGTGATTCTTTTGCCGGCAATTTCTTGGATTGTTTTTTCGAGGAGAGGATAGTGAGTACAGCCGAGGATCAGAGTATCAACCTGGGCAGTTTTGAGAGGACGGAGGTATTTTTTTAGGATTCTTCTGGTTTCAGGTTTTTTGATCCAGTTTTCTTCTACTAGAGGAACAAGCAAGGGGCAAGATTGGGGGTAGATTTTGACTTTGGGGTTGATTTTCTTGGCAAGTTTCTGATAGATTTTGCTCCCAATTGTACCTTTGGTACCAATTACTCCGATTTTATTGTTTCTGGTAGCTTCAATTGCTGCTTTAATACTTGGTTCGGCGACCCCAATTACGGGGATGTCTAGTTTCTTTGTAAGGGTGTCTAGGGCGAGAGCTGTGGCAGTGCTACAAGCAACGACAATTAGCTTGGCGCCTTTTTTAATTAAAAAATTCGCATCCTCAAGAGCATAGCGCGTAACCGTTTCTTTGCTTTTGTTGCCGTAAGGCACCCGCGCTGTATCACCAAAATAGGTTATTTGATAGTCAGGGAGGGTAGTAATCAGTTCTTTCATTACTGATAGTCCACCGACTCCCGAATCGAAAATGCCAATCATAAGTAAATGTGGGATGTAGTATGCGGGATGCGGTATGTTTTGATTTGACATTCCGCATACCTCATTCCGCATCCTACATTTTCTAGTAGTTCCATTGAATCTTCTCCCAATCTTTGGTTGCTTCAAACCACTGGTAAGCGTTTAGGATGTAGCTTCTTTCATCAGGGGAGAAGATAAATTCCGTTGTTCCACTACCACCCTGGTGAGTATAGTGGGTCTTTTTATCTACAATTAGTTCCTTGTCTTCAAACTCTAACTTCATTTTCCCTTCCGGGCCCTCAAAGATTAGGATTTCCCGCTCGCCGTGTTTTTCCTCAACCCCTTTGGCGTTGGGATAAGTAATCTCTTCTTTCTGTTCCTCAAGGACTTCAAATTTTTCCTTGACCATGTCCTTGATTTCACTCCATTTTTCTTGATCCATAGGATTTTTAGCTTTAGTTTAGTGCCTTTATTATAACATAAGAAGGAAAAGGTGATAGCTTGGGGCTATTTTGATTGACAGGGTTTTGTTTTTGTGCTATAATTGAGTAACGAAGCAGTAAATAGGCCTTATTCTTAAAGGGCCCTGAAATTAGCGTTTTTTAGCTAATATAATTAAATAAAAAGGAGAAATAAAAATGGATTCATTAGAAGGAGCTAAAACACCTTCTTCAGCAAAACGAAGGGCTGGTGCTCTTAGATCCGACACCTTAGAAGGTGGCGGTTCTTCCTTGACAGCTGGGTATGGGGCAAGTCCAAGCGAAGGTCGGGAAAGGCCTGAGCCTGAAGCTGTGGAGATGAAAACTTTGCCGGCTAAAGAAGAGTTTGTTTCTAAAGCCTCTCAAGAAGTTGAAGTTAAAGAGACGGGTAAGGAATTACCCCAAGAAACTCTTGAGGTAAAGGAGGAGAAAATTGAAGTTCTCAAGAAAGAAGCTGGCGAATTAATGGCTCAGATTGAAGACAAAGAAAAAGCTGATGCAGCTAATGATGAGTACGGAAGATTGGAAGAGCTCTCAAATCGTTTTTATGAAGATTATCCCGAGGGTGTCGCTGGGTGGGCCGGTTTAAGCAAGCTAGAATCCTTGAGGACTGAGATGAATCTCCATAACTGGACGAAGTTTGTTGAACAGTTGAAAGGTGCTACCGAGGAAGATCTCAAAAAAAATGTTGACTTAACCGAAAGTGGAAAGAGGTTTCAGCGCTTATACACAACCGTGGAAAATGCTAAGTACTCTTATGAGCGGCATCTTGAAGAAGAGAATCGCATTAAAGCTGCTCATAGAGAAAGATTGCGCCAAACCATTACACCCTACATGTAATTTATTCTCTAGAATAGGAAAAACCGGCCTCAGGAAGAGGTCGGTTTTTTTAATGCGGCGGCGGAATACGGGAAGGCCAGCTGGTGAACCTGTCGGGGACAAGTTCTTCGATGACCGTTAACGCGTCAGGGTTTTCCTCTTGGAAGATTCGGGAAACTTTTGCGGGGATACCCTGGTATTGGGGGTAGTGCTTGTCTCCGATCTGAACCATTGAGATCCCGATCTTTTGGGCGAGTGCCACGTTTTTGATGGCCGCGGGACTGCAAGGAGTGAGCAGAAGATAAATCTCACTCTTGCTCTCATGACTATAAATTCCCTGGAAGGGGATTTCATGGCCACGGAAGTAGAAATAAGTGTCGCGAAGAAAATCGTGCAGTTCTTGGCGAGATGGTTTTTCCCTGATCGGCACCAAAACCAGCAGGCGGTTGTTAGCGATCTCTTGATCGCTCACGTTTTTGATGGGGATCTTGTCGCCACGGCTGGGGTCGAATCCCTCGGGAGGTACCCGATATTCAATCCGGTAGCGAAAACTATTACCGCACAGGGTGGACATATCTTCTTTCACCCCCTTTTCCTTTCAAGGTTCATTCCATTTATGGATAACCGGTTGACACTGCGTTGGAGATTTTTCAAGACAATTCACCTTAGCAAATTTTTGGCGTCCTGTCAAGTTATTTCCCTTGTCAAAAGGTCAAAAATGTGGCATAATAATTCTTGCTGAACTAGACAAAGAATTATTGATTTGTTTTCTGCTCTGTGTTATCTTAAACTTCCTTGAAGGATCGTCCCTTAAACTATAACAATGCATTTCTAAGCAGGAGGTATTTTCCATGGTAGTGGATTCACCAAAGGTAAGAGTAGAAACTACGAACGAGTCGGTGCTCCTCGGTGGTTCTGCCCGTGTCGAGGTCTACCAGGGAGATCGGCTTGTCGCTAGAGTGATAGCAGAAGTTAGACCTCAGAAGGGCGCTGATAGTGGGTCCTACCCTGCTGTCGAATTCGAGGAGGTAGAATATCCTGAGCAGGACTCCTCGACCCCTTGATTTCAAGAACCCCGCTTTTCGGAGCGGGGTTTACATTTACGATTGACTTTTACTCTATAATTTGCTATACTCTCTAGTTCCTTAGCTCCTGCTCTTTGAAAAGAAACCCTTTTTAAAACGTGGCGTGTCTCAATTTTGAGGCGAGTCACAAAGTCAAAAAGGAGTGTGTCACCATGGTGACGAGCTCTGGAGTACTTAGCGTTGGCCTTGCACATGAGGTAGAGATCACCGGCCGCAAGGTTGGTGCCGATGGGGCATTCTATGCCGCTCTGGCGGACGACGAGGAGTTGTTCCGGGAAGTAGTGGTTTTCGTTGCTCGTTGCGGACTGGCAGAGATCGTCCCTGTTACTACTAGGGTTGACTACAAACTGCCTTTGTCGAAGAAGGTCCGGATTCTCAAAAAGAAAATGCTGGAGCACTTCGATTGCAGCCTCCATATCTCGCGCGGCACTTTCGATCAGCAAACGGGATTATCGGTGAAGGAAGTCCCTCTCCTGCTCGTTCGCTTCGGCCAGGACACGGATTCCGATGAGGCTCGGGAAAAACTTGCCCCCATGGACCTTCGTTGCGAAACTCTCTTCAAAACCGTCGATGTTATAGACCAACATCAGTCGGCCCTAAGCGAGCTCGCACAGAAACAAAAAGACGAAGTCTTAAGGATAGCAATTCTCGGTAGTTGCCCACGTCAGGGTCACGGCATGGTTTTGAAGGTGGATCAAGATGGCTTCCACCTGAGATTTCACGCTATGAATCCTTTCTGGGGAGATGCCTGGTATTTCATCGTTGGTCCTTTGGTGGACCAAGATTCTGATGTCGAGCCCTGAAACTTCTTGAAATCAAAAACCCCCATCTTCGGGTGGGGGTTTTAAAATTCTTTTAATTCTACAATTACTTAT
>SOKK01000042.1 GCA_004374725.1 Patescibacteria group bacterium
AAACCACTTCCGAGAACAAGCTATAAAACAACTTAGAAGAACTAGAGTCAGACTTATCTAACCCAGCAAGTTTATCTAAATCGAGATAGAGATCAATGATACAATTTTCTCTTTTATTTCCTTTCTCCCAAATGTCTAGGTATTCATCGGTAGTAATGCTCTCCTTGGTCTGATCAACCAGTTTTACAAAAACATCTCTCTCAAACGCAACAAATAATTTATTTTCTTTGAAACCATAAAAGAAACCATTCCCGGAACCAAAATCAATCTTTCTTATTTTGATCCCCCCAATCAAATCATCTTTAAATGATAATGACGATCTAATCACCTCTTTGCTCTTTGTACTATCAGGAAGAATAAAAGTTCTTGTCTTTTGACTGAAGAAAGTCTCTAAAAATTCTTCCAGTTCCTGTTCCAGTTCGCGCATTTTCTCTGAAGCCTCAAAGCTATTGGGAGTACTAAAGACTAGAGTGGGAAAAAGCTGGTTTTCTTTTAGAGAACCTGAAATTAGGTAATCTTCCCCGAAAAAGTAATCAAGATCCTCCAAAAAGCTATCGCTCAAAAACTGCTTCAAATCGCCAAAAATAGACAATTGTTCTTGCTCAATAAGCTGATCGCCTGAAGAAGTTTGATTTGTTTTCAAGTCTCTTCCCACAAGACAAAAAGCTGCTTCTTTAGGTACTTCTTTTAAAAGTTCTGTAGTAGACTCTGTAACCTGACCTAAATTCTTCGGATAATTTTCCGGGAGAGTAACAAAAGTCCTTACTTTGATTTCATCTCCGTCTTTATCTAACCATAATCCTACTCTCTGATCAGGATCAACTAAATAATTAGAGAACAAATTTCCTAATCCATTTACAAACTGGTTCTTGAAACCAGAAACAATTGTCTGGGGATTAAAATAGACAAAAACATCAAAGGAACTCTCCTGTTCACGTACTTTCTTAAAACTTTCACTATCACTTAAAGTAGAGTGTCGCCCTTGATTACAATCAACTGCCAGTTTAGCTAATTCTTCCGAGGTGGTAGTAACAAGATATTGATCGTTGAAAAAATAGTAGAAAGATAACTTTGAATAAATATTAATTTCAACTCCTTCATGATCTTGAGTCTGCTTATCTAACCCTTCACAAATCTTGTCTAAAAACTGAACTGCCTTCTCTTTGTCACTTAGGGGTAGTGCGAAAACCAGTCCTTCAATTAATGGCTCCTCTTCTACTCTCACTAATCCTCCCCTGGTTTTACCCTTAAAGCTAGGCTCTATTTCATCCTCATAGCCCAAGTTTAAAATCTCTGGGAGGAGCGCAAAATCATCCTTCCACTCTTTTTCAAGTTCAGGTTTAAGTTTTAGTTTTTCCAAGAAACTTCCAAGACCCAAGGTTTCATTAGCATCAACTTTGATCTCCATATAGGTCAAAGTCTCTTCGGGAAAGAATTTCGTCTCTCTTGAATCAGAAGAATCATAGAACAAAATGGTAGCAACCCAAGCAATTGCCAGAACAACTCCCACAATAATCAATACCAGAAAAAGTTTTCCCAAAATGTTGGGAGATTTTTTAGTTTGGATATTATGAGTTTGCTCCATCTTCAAATTTCTATCTCTTACCTTTGCCCTCTACCCTATGATCTTTTTTATTCTTGCTATCAACTACGCGCTTTGAGAGTTTGATTCTCCCTTGATTATCAACATCAATCACCATTACTTTTACCTCACCTCCAAGTTTCAAGACATCCTCCACTTTATCAATACGCCGATCTGCTATCTCAGAAATGTGTAACAAACCTTCTTGACCCGGCAGAATCTCAACAAAGGCACCAAAATCTTTAATTCCTGTCACCTTACCCTTAAACACCTCTCCGACTTCAACTTCTCTGGTTAAGTTTTTTACCCAGTCTAATGCTTTTTCGCAAGCCTCAGAATCTGGAGAACTAATTGTAACCAATCCCTCATCATCAATATCAATTTCTACTCCGGTCTCGTCAATAATTTTATTGATTGTCTCACCGCCTTTACCAATCACGTTACGAATTTGATCCTGCTTAACTTTAAGTGAGAACACCCGCGGCGCATAAGGAGAAAAGTCACGACGTGGTTCCTTCAACGCCTCTAACATCTTACCTAGAATGAAAGCGCGACTAGCTTTTGAGCGCTTTAATATTTCTGAGATTAATTTGAAATCAATTCCTTCAATTTTAAGGTCAAACTGCAAAGCAGTGATCCCTTTTTGAGTTCCAGCAACCTTAAAATCCATATCTCCCGCTACGTCTTCAATTCCCTGAATGTCACTCAAGATTTTATTACTCTTCCCATCCGTAACCAACCCCATCGCAATTCCAGAGACAGGGCTAATTTTCACCCCGGCATCCATCAAGGATAAAGAGGTACCGCAAATTGAAGCCATTGAACTGGAACCATTGGAGGAAAGTACTTCTGAAACAACCCTGACTGTATAAGGAAAATTATCCTTTGGCGGAATCAGTAACTCAAATGCCCTTTCCACTAGGTCTCCATGGCCAATATCCCTTCGACTAGGTCCTCGCAAAGGCGCTACTTCTCCAACACTATAGGGTGGGAAATTGTAATGATGGAAAAAACGCTTTTTCTTATCAACATCCATATCGTCAATAATTTGTTCGTCGCCAACAGAACCTAGAGTCGTAATTGAAAGCACCTGGGTCTGCCCGCGGGTGAATAAACCGGAACCATGAGTCCGTGGTAAAACTCCCACTTCACAATTAATCGGTCTAATCTCATCTAACTTTCTGCCATCTGGCCGGACTTCTTCTTTCAAAATCTTTTCCCGAACCTTTTCTCCTAAAAAGTCATCAATAATTTCCATCAAAACCGGTTTACTGATTTCACCTGATTCAATCTGATTTTGATACTGCTCTGAAATACTCTCCTTAATTTGGTCTAATTTCTCATGGCGGAAATCACGATCAAGTGATTCCACAATTTCATCCAGTCCCCCGTTAACTGTCTTCTGGACAGCATTTTCTAAAGACTCCTCCGGCTTGGCATAGACCAATTTATCTTTTGGAAATTCCTGGGCATGTTTTTTGATTTTCTCCTGAATTTCAACTAAAGGTTTAAGTGCTTGATGTCCAAATTCAATTGCTTCAAGCATTTTCTCCTCAGGAAGTTCTTTAACTGCCGCTTCTGCCATCAGAACTTTTTCTTTTGTTCCTGCAACTGTTAAATCTAACTTTCCTTCTTCTACTTGTTCATAAGTGGGATTAAGCACAAATTTATCATCAACCATTCCTACTCTCACCGCTCCAATCGGACCTTTGAAAGGAATTCCCGTCAGAACTAATGTCGCTGAAGCAGCATTGGTCGCTAAAGTAACTGGATCATTTTCCAAATCTGCAGAGAGTACCGTAATAATTACCTGGACATCATTACGTAAGTACTTATTAAAAAGCGGACGCAGTGGTCTATCCACAAGACGTCCGGTCAAAACTGCCTTATCACTTGGTCTTCCCTCCCGCTTAATAAAACGACTACCCTTAATCTTACCAGAGGCATACATCTTTTCTTCATAGTCAATCATGAAAGGGAAGTAATCAATACCTTCCCTAACAGTCCCAGAAACTACGGCTGTTGCTAAAACCACTGTATCGCCATACCTTACTGTCACTGCCCCCGTCGCTTGTTCCGCTAATTTTCCAATTTCAAAAGTAAGTTCTTTTCCCCCTATTTTGGTGGTGAATTTCTCAACTTTCATCGCTAAAAAATCCTTTCTTCCCTGTGCCCTCAAGACTATTGATTACAGAGAGGTCTGTAACCACTAAGCCTTAAGATCACAGGAATTAATGAATAATTTCTAATTTTCAATTATCAATTAGTAATTGATAATTATTTTCTTAACTTCAATTTCTTAATAATACTCTCGTAACGTTTCTTGTCATTATCAATTAGATAATCCAAGAGTTTGCGGCGCTTATTGACCATTTCCAAAAGACCTAAGCGTGAGTGATAATCTTTTTTGTGTTCCTTCAAATGTTCACTAAGTTGTTTGACTTGCTCCGTCAATAAAGCAACTTGCACTTCCGGAGAACCAGTATCTTTGCGCTTAAGACGATATTTCGCCTTGATCTTTTCTTTCTCTTCTTTGGTAAGCATATTTACTTCCTTTTGGCTTATTTAAAGTATATTCTAAGAAAAAGCAGCTCCCCGCTGCAAGGAGATTGTAGCATAAACTAGGCATCTAGGCAACAAACAAATAAAGTTTCCTTGACCAGAAATCCTATTTATGCTATAATTAGCTAAGTAAAAATAAAAATAAACAATGTTGAAAATAAGACTTATCCGCCGAACCCCAAGCGTAGTCAAGGGGATAGGCAGGAAAACAAAAACTATTAAAAAGGCGGGAATTGTCCTCTTGGCTCTTTTAGTTGCTGGAGGTTTTTTATTTGCTCCAAATTTAACCCATGCTTTATCAGATGATACCGGACATGAAGTTAGATTTGATGTTCGAGTCCCAAACTTAAATGCCTCTACTCTAGACGCCAGTCCACGTCAGACAAGAATCGGGACAGTTGTAACTTATACAATCGTCGTCCGCAATGACGGTATCGCCACTGCCACTGGCGCGAACGTACTTTGTCCCGTACCCAACTACACAAGCTACGTTGCCGGCAGTATTACCGGTACTGGCGCTGATGATTCTAACCCAAATGTCCTGGCCTGGAACATTGGAGCCCTTAACGTTAATCAATCAACTACTCTCACTTTTAAATTACTAATGTCCAGCAGCACTCCAGACGCAACCATAATCTCCGTTCAAGCCCAGATCTTCTGTAACGAACTTTGCCCTACTCTGACCAGTGATCCTCAAAACCCTACGCCGTTCTCTCCAACTACTGTCACGGTTTATAGAGAAGCAGTCACTCCCGCTGGAGTGATTCCTCCCGGAACAGGAACAAGCATTCTTCAAGCACTTTTGGCTCTCTTCCTAACTACCTTTATTGTTCGCCAAATCTACCGTCACAGACAAAGAGTAAAAAGCCAACCAGCAGT
>SOKK01000010.1 GCA_004374725.1 Patescibacteria group bacterium
ACTTCGAAAAAAATTCATCGACTACTTTAAGAAATCAGAGCATCTTCAAATTCCTTCTTCCTCTCTCGTTCCTGACAACGACCCTTCCGTCCTTTTGACAACGGCCGGGATGCAGCAGTTAAAGGATTACCTCACAGGAGAAAAAGATCCGATTGTTGATTTTGGTTCTCAAAAGTTAATTTCAGTTCAGAAATGTTTTCGGACGGCAGATATTGACGCTGTAGGTGACGGAGCTCACTTGACTTTCTTTGAGATGCTTGGGAATTGGTCTTTGGGGAATTATTTTAAAAGAGAAGCGATTGAATATGCCTTTGATTTTTTTACCAAGGAGTTGAAATTAGATCCTGCTCGGTTTTGGATAACTGTTTTTGAGGGCTCTGATCATATTCCGCGTGATGAAGAATCTATTAGGGATTGGATTGAACAAGGAATTCCCAAAGAACGAATTAAAGAGTTTGGAATGAAAGACAACTTCTGGGGACCGGTTGGGAAGACTGGTCCTTGTGGGCCCTCCTCGGAACTGCACTATGACCTAGACAAGGAAGCAGGCAAAGACTGCAAAAATCCTAACTGTGGACCAAATTGTAAGTGTGGGAGGTTCATTGAGATCTGGAATTTGGTCTTTATGGAATATAAAAAAGACGAAAAAGGTAGTTACGTTAAGTTGGAGCAGAAGAATGTTGATACCGGAGTTGGTTTTGAGAGATTACTTGCGGTCTTAAACCAAAAGTGTTCTGTTTATGAGACTGACCTTTTTGATTGGGCAAAGAGCTACGAGGGGATAGAGTTTGATAGCAGTTCTTCTGATCAAGAAAAGCTACGCCTTTCTAGGATTATCTGTGACCATCTTCGCGGGGCAGTCTTTTTGATTGCTGATGGTGTTTTGCCTGCGCGGGATGATCGTGGTTATATTCTACGCCGGATTATCAGACGGGCAATTAAACATGGAAGTACTCTTAAACTTAAAGATAGTTTTCTTTTAGACCTTGCTTCTAAAGTAATTGATTTCTATCAGGAAGTTTATCCGGAACTAGAGACTAATCGTAAGTTAATCCTTCAAGCACTAACCGAAGAGGATCAAAAATTCAGAAAAACTTTGAAAGCCGGGATGAAGTTCTTCAACCAATATGTTGATCAAGTTGTTTCTAAGAGGACTTCAGGGCAAGAGAAGTTAGTTTTGGATGGCACGGAGGTGTTTAGATTATATGAAACTTATGGTTTCCCTCTTGAGTTAACTGAAGAACTATGAAAGAGAAGGGCTGGGAGGTAGATAAAGAGGGATTTAAAAAAGCTTTCAAGAAACATCAAAAAATTTCTCGAGCAGGGGTGAAAAAGAAATTTGGTGGGGTGGGAGAATGGGGCAAAAAAGTTGCTCCCCAACATACTGCTACTCATCTTCTTCATCAAGCTCTGCGTGATGTCCTAGGCAAGCACGTCAAACAAGCAGGGTCAGATCTTAACCCTGAACGTCTACGTTTTGACTTTACCCATCCAGAAGTTCTTAGCAAAAGGGAAATTGAAAAGATAGAAGAAATTATTAATCAGAAAATCAAGGATGATCTTCCGGTTGTAAAGAAAGAAATGGATTATAAACAGGCAATCAAAGAAGGGGCCGCAGGTTTGTTTAAAGACAAGTATAAAGACAAAGTCAGTGTCTATAAAATTGGAGATTATTCCTGTGAGATTTGCGCTGGTCCCCATGTTAAATCGACAGGGGAATTAAAATCATTTAAGATTAAAAAGGAGAAGAGTAGCTCCCGGGGAGTCCGTCGAGTTAAGGCAGTAGTTGGTAATTGATAATTAAATAATGAGTTTTCTCTCAAACATCTTCGGCAAACGTAAGGAGGCAGGACACCATGCCTTGGCTTTGGATGTGGGGACAGATGTTGTAAAAGCCTTGGTTTTTAAAATTGAAAAGGGTAAAGGGAGAGTAGTAGGGGTTGGTCGCCAGAAGCAGCGTCTTGGAGACATGCAAAACGGAGCAATTACTGATATCAATGGGGTGATTGCGGGTTGCCAGGCAGCCGTGGATCGGGCAGTAGAAATGGCTGGCTTTCGGCCAGATCAGGTAATTTTAGGGATTGCCGGAGAGCTTGTGAAAGGAACAACTACCACGGTGCACTATGAGAGAATGCGTCCTCAAAGTAAGATTGATTTACCAGAACTAAAAAATATTGTTCACAAGATTCAATGGCGAGCTTTTGATCAAGCGCGTAAACAGTTAGCTTGGGAGAGCGGCTATTCGGAAATTGATGTGAAACTTGTTAATGCTGCAATTGTTGATGTTAGGATTGATGGCTATAAAGTTTCTAATCCTCTGGGTTTTCAAGGAAAAGATGTTAGTATTGGGGTCTTTAATGCCTTTGCGCCCTTGGTTCATCTTGGGGCTTTACAAACTCTTGCAGCTGAATTGAATTTAGATCTTTTAAGTATTGTTGCTGAACCATATGCTATGGCGCGTTCAATGGGAGTGGAGGATGCTTCGGAGTTTAGCGCAATTTTTATGGATGTTGGGGGAGGAACAAATGATATTGCAGTGGTAAGAAATGGAGGAGTTGAGGGAACAAAAATGTTTGCGCTTGGAGGACGAATTTTTACGAAGCGTCTCGCACAGACTTTGGGGGTTTCATTTGCTGAGGCAGAGAAAATTAAAATTGATTATGCAGATGGGCTTTTGAATAAAACTTCTGAGAAGTCAGTTCAAGAAGCTTTGGGCGCTGATGCTCAGGTTTGGCTTTCGGGAGTTGAGTTAAGTCTAGAAGAGTTCCCTCGTTCAGAACTTCTGCCTTCCAAGATTTTGCTTTGTGGTGGTGCGAGTTTACTGCCAGAGATTAAAAAAGTGCTTCAGTTGCGCAGCTGGGTTAAAAAGTTACCTTTTGCAAAACCACCGACGGTTAGATTTATGCGACCGGAGGATGTTACAAACATTATTGATGAGACAGGGAAATTAACTGAGCCGAAAGATATTACTCCAATGGCTCTGGCAAATTTAGCAATTGATCTTGCCGGAGAAGAACCGCTGTTGTCATCGATTTTGAGGAAGGTGATTAAGATGATGCAAACCTAAGAGGTCAAAGGTCAAAGGTTAGAGGTTAAAGTTAACTTTGACCTATTACCTTTTACCTTTAACCTAATTAGAATGTTTAAGATTATCAAGCGGCGTAAAATTTGGTTTCTGGTTTCAGGACTTTTAATGGTGGGGAGTATCTTATCCCTGATCTTTTTTGGTTTGAATGTGGGGATTGATTTTAAGGGAGGGACTGAAATGGAATTGGAATTGGACAAAGGTCAGTTTGATAAGGTTAAGTCTGAACAGATTCTTGAGAAAGAAGAAGTGCGGGATATTGTGGTTCAACTTTCAGGTGAGCATGGGGTTTTGTTAAAGTTTGACCATATTGATAAAGAGAAACATGCTGCTATCTTGGAGGATTTTCAGACAGAGTTTAAAGGAGCAAAGGAAACTCGTTATGAAACAGTGGGCCCAACTGTTAGTCAGGATCTGACCCGGAAAGCTTTTATTGCGGTTGCAGTGGCTTCGCTGGGAATCATTTTTTATTTAAGTTTTGCTTTCCGTAAGGTGACTAAACCTGCAAATCCTTGGAAGTTTGGAGTTTGTGCGGTGATTGCTTTGGTTCATGACTCTTTGTTTGTCGTGGGGATGTTTGCACTTTTGGGTCACTTTTTTGATTTGGAGGTGAATAGTTTATTTATTACTGCTCTTTTGACAGTGATTGGTTTCTCGGTTCATGATACGATTGTGGTTTTTGACCGGATCCGCGAGAATTTGAATAGGATGGATAAGCCATTTGAAGATGTAGTGGAGTATAGTGTTGGGCAGACGATGGTCCGCTCCCTGGCGACTTCTTTTACGACACTTTTGGTTTTGGTTGCGATTATTTTATTCGGTGGAGAGACGATTCGAAGTTTTATTTTTGCCTTGGCAATTGGAATTATCGTCGGAGTTTATTCTTCTATTTTCCTGGCAAGTCCGTTGATTGTGGCTTGGCAAAGTAAGGGTAATGATTAATGAATAATGAATAATGGGTAGGTGTGGGTCAATGCCTGCGCCTACTTGCCCCGCTTCGCGGCGGGGTTTTTGTGAATAAAAAAAACCACGTTTTGACGTGGGTTATGCTAAAATTAGGTAAGAAGAAAGCGGGCATAAAAGATGAGTCCGTGTTGGAAGCCCGCTTGTTGTGGGGAAATCAATTGTCAACCAGGTTCTTTGAATGGTTTCATTGACTCCACCAGTCCAGGTGATGGTACACCGAAAATATGGTTTACTTGTTCTGTTCCGTGTTTTTTGCAAGCGGCACGATAGGCTCTATCCATGATAATTTCGTTATCGCCTGCGATTCCTCTGATGCGGCGACAGAACATTCCGGAAAATTCAGATTCTCCGCCGTTGAAGTACGTATTGATCTCTTCCATAATTTTGTCGAATTTTCCTTGGCCGTCTTCTCCTGCCCCTTTTTGGTCGATTTTGGCCACCTCCTGGGGTTAGTTGGAAAATAACCTTTCGTCACGGAACACCTAATAATATACCTTAAATTTTAAATTTTTTCAAGGGTCTCGGGGATAAGTTGGAAATTAAAAAAGCGGCGTTCGGTTAGAAAGCCGCTTAACTAGGTGAAGAGAGGAGAAGTTAGTGGTTGTTCTGTCTCTAGGTTGAAGTTAATGTTTAGATCTTGAGGAATGATCTCGGCAATTTTTTCCCAGTTACCTTCTCTAGCTAGATCCCGGATGGAGAGGAAGAATCCTGCTCGTACTCCTTGCCAGATGATTGGTTTGATCCGGCTTAAATCGAAGCATCCTTCACGTCGCTCGAGATTAAGATCCTTACTGAATTTGATCAGAATCGAATGACGGTAGAGGAGAGAGGAAGTTTGAACGTCGTAGTCCTTGAGGTAAACTCCTCGATTGAGTTCTCGCTCAAGTTTCATTGCCACAAGCTTAACTGCTTGTGCTTCAGA
>SOKK01000013.1 GCA_004374725.1 Patescibacteria group bacterium
TAAAGGTTAGGGCCAGGATTTTCTCTGGTTTGGCCATTTTTTGCTCAATTAGCCAAGCGACTCTTCTAGTAATCACCATTGTTTTCCCTGTCCCAGCGCCGGCAATAATCAAAAGTGGACCGCTTTTATGAGTGACGGCTTTTTTTTGTTCGGGATTAAGGTTTTTTAATAGGTTGTTCTTCATTCCATAAAGTCTTTATAAGTTTCAGCTTTTAATATATCTGCTGCAAATTCTCTTTCTAGCTCTGGTAGCTCTTGTTTATATATATCTTTTATACTGCTAGCTAAGTTTTGTCTTTCTTTAAAAAGTTTGCCCCACAGCCCTTGTAGTTTTTTCATTCCATACCTCTTCTCTAGCCAGGGATAAACCAATACCTCTAGAGCTAGGAAATTCTCCCAATCATATTCTTTTTCTCTCCATGAAAACTTTTTGATTCTACTTAGTTCTTCCTTGGCAACTAATAATTTTCTGTTGTTAATCTCTTTGTCTCCAAATTCTACTCCAATTTGGTTACCCACAAAGTTGCAAACCATTTCTTGTTCCCATTTACTTCTCTCCGGATCATTTCCTACTCCGCCAAAGAAGGGATTAAAGTGTGCCATTTCGTGTGCAATACCTCCTAGAAACTCTCCCTTTTCTCGCTCTCCTACAAGAATCAGTATAGCTCCTGCTTCTGTGTCAAAAGTTGCTTCACCTTTTGGAAGATCATGATCTTTAATGTGCCTTTGATATTGCTCTTTGTTAGAAAAAAGATAAATCTTTGTTTTGTCAGTTCTCTCATCTAGATCTAGCATTCTATCAACTAGATCCTTAACTTCCTCCAGTTTACTTTCAAGACCTTCGGGGATATTTTCCTCGGCCTCCTGATCATAATGAACCTCAAAATTCTCTGAGGAGGCTACTGGCTCTTTTTCAAAAAATGGTACTTCGTCTATTTGTTCTCTTGGATTTTCCATGTTCATATTCTAACTATAATTCTGCAAGCGTCCTCGCCCCGGCAATAATCAAAAGCGGGCCAGTTTTATGAGTGACGGCTTGTTTTTGTTCGAGGTTGAGATTTTGTAAGAGTTTACTCACCATCTAAAATTTCTAAAAACCCAATCAACAACAATCTTTGACTCCTGAAAACGATCAGGACTGTTTAAAACAACGACGATAATTTGTTCTTTGCCACTATTGCCGCGTGCCAAGGTTACTAGACATTCTCCTGCTTCTTTAGTATAACCGGTTTTAATTCCGCGAATGTCAAGATAGCTGCTTAGTAATTTATTCGTGTTTTCTAGTTCGTGCGGGATGTTTCCATCAGTGGAATAGACTGTTGTTTCTTCGGTATTTACTATTTTGCGGATAAAGCGATTTTCCAAAGCAATTCTCGCCAGGTCACTGATTTCTTTGGCTGTGGAATAGTTATCCCCATTCTTGCTATTAAGTCCTGTTGGACTGACAAAATGAGTGTTTTCTAGCCCTAAAAGTTTAGCTTTGTCATTCATCGCTTTTACAAACTTCTTATCATTACCAGCTGTGTGTCTTGCAAGTGCTTTTGCAGCATCCGCGGCAGAATGAATCAAAAGGCCTTTTAATAGATCTTTGACTCTAATCTTTTCCCTGGGATAAAGCCACATTTTAACCCCACTCGTTAGAGTATCAGATTTACTCACAATTACTTTGTCCCGAAGGGAGTTCTCGTCAATTACTACCAAAGCTGTCATTAACTTGGCAAGACTTGCAATTGAGCGTTTGACGTAAGGATCTTTTTGAAATAGTATCTGACCACTTTCTTTATCTACAATAATTACCGACTTAGCTCTAACAAACGGTTTAATAGATTTTTGGTTGGTTTTTTGGGGTGGCGAATAAGCCATGGGAGTCGAGATATCTAGAGAGTATGAATTAGCATAGACAGGCTGTTCTAGTTTTAATTGGTCCGTGAACCACTCTTGGGCAGAGCCCAAGAAGTTCCATTGTTGAAGTAAAACTAAAATGACTAGACTAACAATTTTGAACATTTCCTCTTTTTGAAATCGCTAATTTCTTTGGAAAGAAGTTTACGGTACTCTCCTTCCTTCAGATTATCTAGAGAAAGTTTATCGATCCGAATTCTTTTTAAACTTAAAACTTCGTAATTAAATTTTGCAAACATTCTTCTGATTTGTCTTTTGCGACCTTCATACAAAATTACTTTTAATTTGGTATTATGACCATCGCTTTTGAGAATTTCTATCTTGGAGGGAGCGGTGACCTTGCCGTCTATTTTAATTCCTGATTCTAGTTTTTGGATTCTATCTTCAGAAATAGTTCCTCTGATTACTACTTCGTACTCTTTCTCACAATTATAAGAGGGATGGGAGATAATTTGAGCCAATTCTCCATCATTAGTTAGCAATAAAAGCCCTTCTGAGTTCTTATCGAGTCTCCCGACTGGATAGACCTTGGGGGCCTTTTTAACAAGTTCTAGAACGGTTTTTTCAGCGTGGGGGTCCGAAACTGTAGCAGTATAACCTTTTGGTTTATAGAGAAGATAATAGACAAATTCTTTAGGAGAAACCATTTTCCCCTTGAATTCCACCTTATCTTTTTCGGGATCTATCTTCGTTCCTAGTTTCTTAACAACTGTTCCATTTACCTTCACAAAACCAGCTTCAATCAATTCTTCGGATTTTCTTCTGGAAGCAACCCCACAGCGGGAAAGATATTTTTGGAGACGTTCCGGCATTAGATAGCTGTGCTTTCTTCCCCCTGTATGAAAAATTATTTTAAGTAATAATTTAATCTGCGTTTTATAGAATCTGAAACTTCTTTGGAGTCTAAAAGTGACAGTAATTTAAGTAGTAATTTCTTGTCATGTTTATATTCCTCTTCTCTATTTAATTTTTTGAAACATGCTGCTCTTAAAGTCAGGATTTGATTATAGCGATGATCCCAGTCTTTATTCATAGATTCAAGTAGAAGCGGATTGATCTTATTGATAACCTGCTTATATTTCTTCTTGAGATATAGAAGTTCAGCAAGGTGCATTTTACTAGTCAGTTGCCAGAAATCTGCTTGTTTGTTCTTTGCCAGGTGTCTATCGCCTCTTTTCATCCATTTCTCAGCCTCTTTTAACTTTTTTTGATGAAGATAGGTTAACCCTAGTTTAACTTCGGTAATACCTAGTTTTGCATAGTTTAGTTTACCCATCCTAAGCTTTCGAAAAGTCTCAATTGATTTTAAGAGAAATTTTTCTGCAATTTTGAATCTTGAAAAATACTCATAGCTAATAGCAACATCTCGGTAGATATCTCCTAGTCCGCTCTGGTTATTAAGCTTCTTAGCAACTGTGATGGCCCTATCGTAATATTTCAGTGCTCCCTTGAGGTCATAGTCCATTTTTAAGCAGAGCGCCATTCCCTGATATCCCTCCAGGTGTATCTTGGGATCTTTAGATTTGAGGAGTTTTTTATATTCTTTGAAGGACTGTTTAGTATCTCCTTTACATCTTAAGCCAGCTACTTTTTTGAGAATTGTACGGTAGTTCATTTATTCTTGTTTTCCGACTAAGTTTCTATGTTTCTTCAATTACTTGTTTTTGTTCTCCAAGCACTTCTTCTACTTGTGGTAATTCCTCAGGACTGCTTAAGCCAAGATGTTTTAAGAAATTAATTGTAGTGCCATAAAGAATTGGTCTTCCTGGGCCATCTTTTCTGCCGATTTCTTCAATTAAACCTCGGACCATTAAATTACGGATTGATTCTCCAGAATGGACTCCTCTGATCCGATCAACTTCTATTCTTGTTGCGGGCTGTTTATAGGAAATAATTGAAAGGATTTCCAAAGCGGCTTGACTAAGATCACGGCGTAGCTCCTCGTTAAAAAACTTTGCAATTACTTCCGAGTTTTTAGGGTTAGAAACGAGTTGATAGGTTTTATCTTTTTCTATGAGGTTGAAACCACGTTCAGAGAGATCTCCCTTGATTTGCTCTAAAACAGCGCTTACCTCTGAGGTTTTTGCCTTTGTAATGCTTCTGAACTCATTTAAGGAAACAGGTTTTTCGGCAACAAAGAGGATGCTCTCAATTACTGATTGTAGTTCTTGGCTATTCATTATTTTCGGCTAGAACAATTTTAATTGGTTCAAATAGTTTAGGTTGAATTGCTTGAATGATACGACACTTGATCAATTCTAGGATCGCGAGAAAAGTGATAATCAACTCTAAACGCGAAGAGCTTCCTTTTAACACTTGTGCTAGTTCTATTTCATTAGCTTTTCTAAGATATTCCCGAATTTGCTCCATCTTTTCTTCCAGAGTAATTGTTTTTTTTAATAGTTCTTCGCCAATACTTTCTTTGGTAGGAATGCGCCTGAGGACATCTTCAAAAACTTGTCTTAATCTATCGGGGGAGACTTGCTTGGGTGGCTTGAATGTTGAAAATTCTTGGGCGTCATAAACTGCTTGGCGGTCAAAGGCTCGTTCTTTTCTTATAGCAATCTCCTTCAGTTTCCCTGCTACTTCCTTGAAGTGTTTGTATTCTCTGAGACGTTCTTCCAAATCAATCACCTCTTCTTCCTCGTCTTCGGTAAGCCGCATTTCCGGTAGTAAGATTTTTGATTTAATCAAAAGTAATTGAGATGCGATCACTAAATATTCTGCCGCTCTTTCTACTTCCTCAATGGTAATATTTTTAATATGTTTAAGATACTGATCTGCTATCTCTACCAAACTGACTTGGGTAATATCAAGCTCCTCTTGCTCAATCAATTGGAGCAAAAGATCTAAGGGACCGTTGAAATTTTTGGTTTGAACTTGGAAGGACATCTTTACCTATTACCTTTAACCTTTTCCCTTTTTTAATTCAATCCCCAACTCTTTCAACTGTTTCTGATCAACTCTACTCGGCGCACCCATCATTGGGTCTTCAGCTTTTTGGTTCTTG
>SOKK01000047.1 GCA_004374725.1 Patescibacteria group bacterium
ATCTGCGAGATATGTTAAATATGTTAAATCAATTGATTTTGGTGAGAAGTACACTTAAACTTCAAAAGGTTTGACTAACGATAAGACCTACTATGCGGTTGTCAAAGCTTACAATGCAAATGGTGTTCTAAGTAATCCTTCTAATGAGGCAAGCGCGATACCTTCTGGTTCAAAACAGTGGGGTGGTCCGGGTCAGCCAAGTGAGCCTTCAACTGGCGGAATCTTCAACATGCCCTCAAGCTTAATTGCAACTGGGATTGTGATTGGTTCAGCATTACTTGTTGCTTTGATTATTTCAATTGTGATTTGGGCTTTGGCAAGAAAACGCAAGAAAGTTAAGTAAGATAAAAATTACTTAAATCTCTGAGGGGAAGTTAAGGGGGTTGGCAATGTCCAGCTTTCTCTCTTCCCCTCTTTTTATTCTTGAACTTAGGTAAATGATTTCAGAAAGCAAGAGAAAACTAAAAAGACGCAAGCTTAAGTGGATTAAAGTACCTTTTTGGTTGGCAGGAATTCTTTTGGTTGTTGGTGCGGGAGCTTATTTAAGCTACCGCTATTTGATTAACCCTGAAGCCTTTGCGGAGGTTCCAAGGCCGCCAGAGATTAATAACTTGACAGACATTGAGAGAAGTGCCGGCAAATGGGAAGTTGAAGTGAGGTACTTCACCAAGGGTTGTATCCCGGAGCCGGGGAAGGGTGATTTTGCGGATCTTGAGCGATCCGAAACACAAGATTCTGGATATGTTTTTATCGCTAAGGCATCAATGTACGGGCTTGTTCCTCCAGAGGGAGCTCTTGTTGTTGATGATGGTGAAGTCCTGAAGCTTGAAAAAGGGAAGACCTACTACTATCGACTTGTTTGGAAGGGAACTCCTTCTGGCTCACAGTCAATTACGATTGGTGAAGCGAAAACAATTGGTGAGGGCGGAGAGGAGAAACCACCTGCTCCCCAGGATCTTACTGCCGAACCGGGGAATCAGACGGTTACTTTACAGTGGAAAGGTGGCAGTAAGACAAAAGGCGAAGCTGTGGGAGGAAGCAAAGGAACTGTAGAGGGTCTTCAGGTTGTTGCGGCTGCGGAGACGGAAGGAAGCGGTCAGGCAGCCAAGGAAACTGCAGGTGATGGTCGTCTTTATAATATTTACCGCGGTGCCAAGATGAGTATTAGCGAAAGCAGTGAAAGCAGTGAAAGCCAGAGGTCAGATGGTGGGGGGAATATTGCGGTTCCTTATAAAGGTGATGGCATTGGTTATGTTTTGATTCCAGAGAGTCCTGTTGGGGGCTATAAGTATTCTGATACTGGCTTGACCAATGGTGTAACTTATTACTATTTCGTTAAAGAGGTAGCGAATAATAAAGAGGGTGATTCTTCGAATAAAGTCTCGGCAATTCCGCGAGAAGAGGGAGCAATTGAGCCTCCTGCTAATTTAAGTGCAAAGAGCAATTGGTATAGTGTCTCTTTGAGTTGGGACCAAGTTAAAGGTGCCGATGGTTACCGAATTTACTATGGCAAAACTGCTGGTGAGTATGAAGAGCCAATTGAGATTAGAAAGGTAACCACTGAGAAAGATCAGCAAGAAACATATGATGTTGGTATTGATAAAATTAATTATGGAATTTATTACTACTTCACGGTAGCAGCTTTGAAGGGCACGCAGGAAAGTGCTAAGCCCGATCCTGTTTATGAAAGAGCATTAATCCCTGGTGACTTGGATTATGACAAGGATGTTGATCCGGATGACTTTCAGACCTGGGTTAGCTGGTGGCTGGAATTTCAGAAGGGAGATCTGACGATTTCAAGAGCTGTTTTGGAGGGTGATTTCAACAAAGATGGCAAAGTTGACCCTGAGGACTTTGCAATTTGGGACACTTGGTGGTTAGCATATGAGGAAGAGTCAGGAACCAGTAAAGCAAAATTAAGTGAGTAGAATTATTATAAGATAAGATGTCTACAAAAAACCAGTCTAAACTAAAAAAGTTTCTCGTCAAACGTGCAAAGCGCAGTTGGATTATTGCAATTGGAATAATTATTGCTTTGATTGTTGGAGGGATTTACATTGCCCCTGATTTAATCCGCAAAGTCCGCCAGAGTTTGGCAGCAAAGACTGCAGTTGAGCATGTAGATTGGAGTGGTGGTCCTGGTGAGTTAATCACCACTGATCCTTACACCACGAAGTACGACAAGAGTTACAACATTGATACGAGTGGTGGAGAAGAGGGAATTAAACTGAAGACTCTCGATCAGGGTGCTGCTACTCCAGGCGAGCCTTCTTCTCAATTGCCGACGACTGACGTTGAGTGATTTTAAGTTTCGGGTAAAGTATGCGAGGTAAAATCCAACTTGGAGCTAGTTTTTGGCTTGGAATAACACTATTGACACTGGGTATTTTGGTGCTAGTGTTTTTGTTTTACCAGAAACCAGAGAAAACTGAAGCGGCAACCAAAACCTGGGTTCAGGAGGATTGGTCAGGTGGAGAAGGGCAGTTAGTTTTTAAAACCGCGAATAAATATTGGTCTAAGACAGAAAATATTTTAGATCGCGAGGGAATAAGGTTGAAAGTTGGAGGCAGTATCCCTGTTCCTAAAAAAGGAAGTGGTTCAAAATCCTCAGCAGAGGGTGGTAAATTAATTAATGAAGGAACAAATGGTAAAACAGAGACAGAAGAATCAGGAGATTTTATTAACGGTTCATTGATTTCTTCGATTCTAGATGTGAAGGAGACCGCTAGTTTTTCTGGTGGGAAATTGGATGTGAATTTGCCTGAGAAATCTTCAGCGAAACTTTATCTTCAAGTGGGAATCTTGAAAGATTCAGCCGGTAGCGATGAAGGGTTAAATTATAATAGTGATATTGAGTGGGGTGGGTGGAGAGAGGTTACTTCAGAGAGAATGAGTTTTCCGGAGCTGCTCGGCCAATTTGTTCGCTATAAAGTCACCTTAAAAATGCCGGACAGCAGCACAAATTCACCTCATGTTACGAGAGTGAGCGTTGGTTATCAAGTATCCTCGCTTAAGGAGATTGATCCTGACAAGTCATGGGTCCAAGCTGAAAGTCCTGTAGTTGTTGGTGGTTCAAGTACAATTAAAATTCAGCTTGTTAATAAATCTGGGAATGTTGTTGTCCTACCCGAGAAGTCTTTGAGTATTAGGGTTTCTGGACTTGATAGTTGCAAGGTCAGCAATCCGAAGCTTGAAAGTGAAGTAGGAAATATTAGTAAGTCAGTTTACACGGCTCAAGCAGTTTCTAGTAAAAAGGGCACAGCAAAGATTAAAGTTGCCGTTGATACTTCCACTGATAAGGGTAGAAGTGCAGAGGGACAGAAAGAAACACCTCTGGGTAAGAGCGGGGAAGGTAATGATATTGCTAACCCGAGTGAAATTATTCTGACTGACCAACCAGAGATTGTTTTTGTTGGTTTAGAAGAGGCCGGGAGGACTTATGTTTCGGAAGGATGGCTGAGATCTTCAATCTTTGATGCGAAGTCGCGCGTAAGCTGGAGTAAGGTTGCTTACCAAACTCAAATTCCTTCGGGGACGGAAGTTGAATTTGCCTTTAGGGCAGGCAATAATCTAGAATCACTCGGGGACTTTAAGGTTGTAAGTTCCGGAACCGACCTTGGTAAAGAAGGACGTTATTTTCAGTATCGAGTTGGTCTAAGGACAGATAATGTGGGAGTTACTCCTGCGCTTGGGGGATTGAAGATTGAATATAGTGATTTGAAGGGTGAAGAAAAAGTAATTGCAACTGATGATTTTGGAAATATTGATTATCAAAAGTCGAGTGTTACAGCAACAACTCCTCATCGAGCTGGAACTGGAAGAAGTCAAATCTTAATTTGGTTGAGAGATTCAGATGGCAGCCCAGTTGCAGGACTTCCCGCAACTCGTATTGCGCTTAAAACTGATCCACTTTTAGGGACGATCTTTTATCAAAGAATGAAAGAAACGAATGCAGAAGGCTTGATTGAGTATCAATGTGCAAGTACCATTGTTAGTCGCAAGTACCTCAGGGTGATTATCAAGAATGGAAATGGTAATGAACTTTTTGAACTTGAAGATAGACCAGCAATTGACTTTGTAAGTACGGATGACAAGAACGTTTATCTTAAGAGTGGTGAGTTGAATTCTTCAGTCTTTGATGCAAAACACGTTGTTAATTTGGGGAAAATTAGCTGGGTAGCAGATGCTCCAGAAGATACAAACTTACGCGTGATGATTATTGCTGGGAATGATCTGAAAAGCTTGGTGCGAAGTTTGCCAGATATTAAGTTCTGGCGTGAGGTTAGAAACGGAGAAGACCTAAAATTTAGAGCACGTTATTTCAAATACAAAGTTTTGTTTAATAATAATGATCCACACTTAACACCGACTCTAAAAAAGATTCTGGTTAAGTATCACAGTCCCGACCTTTAATAAGTAATTCTGTTAATAGTAAGAAGGCAGGCCTAAAACCTGCCTTTTTTAGTTTGTTCATTCAAGCTATAATATAGACAGGTGATAGATTATAGGGTATAAATAATTGTTGCTTTCTTTGCCGAAGTGGCGGAATTGGTAGACGCGCGGCGTTCAGGACGCCGTTCCCTTTATGGGATTGGAGGTTCGACTCCTCTCTTCGGCACCAATGAAACAAGTGAGAAGTGATAAGTAATAAGTGATAAGTTATTGTAGAGATAGTAGGGGTTTTGGTATGTTATAATAAAATAAACTAGATTTACCATCACTTCTCACTTATTACTTGTTACTTATCACTTGATTTAGAGGGGATGTGGCGGAATTGGTAGACGCGCAGGCTTGAGGGGCTTGTGGCCGTGAGGCCGTGAGAGTTCAACTCTCTCCATCCCCACCAAAGCAAGTAATAAGTGACAAGTAACAAGTTATAAGTGGAAACTCCTCTTGAAATAAGTC
>SOKK01000082.1 GCA_004374725.1 Patescibacteria group bacterium
AAAGCTTTTTTCTCAGATTGGCGAAGTTTAGGCAGGAGCCTTGATTTTAAGAGGGTTTTGTGGTAATATCTGGTGTAAGCGAATTTAGGTTGTAACTTAACTTAACATTTTTAAATAGATAGCTGTGGAGGTTAAGGGATGACGATAAGTACTGAGGAGTTTGGAATTGTTCAGGAGGTTTTTGCCGATCCTGCTCTCCAGATGGAGCTCCCCGGATGTCCGGGAGATCTAAAAGTTATCAAGGACTCGCGGCGAGCTCTAGTGGTAGATTATCGAAAAATCACGGTAAAAATAGAGCGAGACCCGGCAAAGCATCGGGAGCTGATTGAGGAAGGGCGTAGTCTTGCTTTCATCAACGCGCTTCTTACGCAGTTCCCTGATCCTGTAATTAGGTTTCCTCTTCTGGTCACTCATGGTTACAGTGTCGCTGAGAGCCATAGGAGCTACGTTGCCTCCCGAACAGTCCCGCCGACAAAGAACCTCCTTTCTTACTGGGTTTCGCTCCGTCAAAGCAAGGACGACGAAGGCGCGACTCAGGTTGCCAGGGCGGTTGTTGATGCCTGGCCAGTGTTTCGGGAACTTCTCTGGAACATTGGGGATATCGAAGTCCTGCAACCAGTTAAGGTTTCAGGAGCGGCGGCGATTGACATCGGACAGTGGTATACTAATCGTCTTAAAGCTTTTGGAGTCAGGAATCTACTGAAAGATCCCTGGATGCTAGGTGGCCTAACTGCCGCAAGTCGCTTGTTCCGAGCTTGGAGGTTCTTCCGCCAACATCGGGAGAGCTTCAAACAAGATTACGCTTACCGGCTAATCGCGTCGGTGGAACCTGATCACCTGGTTCCAGTCCCGGAACTTAGTAAAGTGGAGTACTTCTACTTCGCTGGCCGCCTCGGTAACTGGCAGATCGCTCCAACTTATGCGTATTCTCTTGTCCAGCTTCTCCACCGGTTTGTGACGAAGTTCGCAATCTCCCGCCATCTTGGCAGTGAGGGAGAAAACTTCGTTTACAACTGGTTGGACGAAGTTTGGAAAATCCTCCAGGATCTTCATGGCCTTGACGAGATCGCTGCCCGCGATCACGTGATGTTGGCACTCTTGGAGCGCTACGTTGGTGGCTACTTCTACGACTGGTTTACTCATCAGTACCGGCTTAAAAAGAATGGTAAGGGTATCGGTGACCTCACCGAGAAAGTGGACCATGAGAAGTACCATGCGCTCATTTGGCGCTGGTACAATAACCAGCACTAGGTATCGCATTCTCGCCCCGATTGTTATCGGGGCTTTTTCTTAGAATTTTAATAGTTTCTCAAATCCCTCTGAGTTTTTATATGGTCCAATTAAGGCCCCATTCAAATTCTTATCCTGAAATATCTCCCGACTAACTTTTAAAATATCCTCTTTCGTAACTTTCTTAATTTCTTTTTCTATCTCTTCAAAATTTAAAGGTTTCTTTTGATAGAACTCGCGGTGCAAAAAGTCCGCTAGGATTTCTTCACTCCTTTCTTTCTCCAATGCTAATCTTCCTAGTAAATATTCTTTGCCTTTATCTAGTTCGGCATCGGGAATTTTCTTTTCTTTCAATTTATTTAGTTCTTTAATGATTTCTTTGATTGCAGTTTCGATTTTATTAAGCTTTAATCCTCCTTGAATAATTAAAGCGCCGGCATCAGCGTAGGAGTCAAGGTTTGATCTAACTAGATATCCTAAACCGAGCTGCTCACGAATCCGAGAGAATAATCTTGAGCTCATGTTTGCTCCCAGGATTGCATTGATAACTTGCAAGGTGTAGTAACTCTTATTATTGAATGAAGGAGCATTAACTGCGATAGTAAGATGTGCCTGATCAGTTTCCTTGAAAATTAGCTTAAAGACAGTCCTTTTCGGCGATATTGCTTTCTTTGGATCGTGATGATTTTTATCTTTGGGAAGGTTATTAAATTGTTTCTCGATTTTGATTTTGATTTCTTTGATATCAAGGGGCGAAACTATTCCTATAATAGTGTTAGGTGCAGTGTAGAATTTTTGAAGATAAGATTCAATCTTTTTATTATTTAGCTCTTTGACGCTTTTTTTAAATCCAATGATGTCTCTTCCAAGATCACTCTCGGGCCAAAGCACTTGCTCGGCTAGACTTAGGATGTATTGGATCGGGGTGTCTTGATAAAGATTAATCTCTTCTAGGATCACACCTTTTTCTCTTTCAGTGTCATTTGCTTTTAATAATGCGTTTTGATAAACATCACTTACAAAATCCAAAGCAATATCAAAATGATCGCAATCTACTTTTGCGTAGAATCCAGTATACTCTTTTCCAGTGAAAGCGTTTGTTTCCCCGCCAATGCTGTCAATGGTCTCAGCAACTTTGATTGGGGTAGGACGTTTCTTGGTTCCTTTGAAAACGAGATGTTCTAAGAAGTGGGAGATTCCTGCCTCCTCATTATTTTCATAACGTGAACCGCAACCGGCCATTGCCATCACGGTGGCAGTTTCAAGATTCTTACGCTTGAAGTTGATCAAGCGAAGACCATTCTTAAAGATGTGTTTCTGAATTACCATGATTATTAGCAATTGATGATTTCTACATTCATTCTAACCCTTCTTGTTTTCCTTGTCTATAAGGGTTTTTGCACTAAAGTCCATTTGCCTATTTAGTCCTTCTACGCTACAATAGAGACGAGTTTTATGGGGGAAGAATTTCCTTTTTTATTTGGTCAAAAATGCCCAAGTTTCTAATTGAGGGAGGAATTCCTCTGAGGGGAAAAATTAAAGTTGCGGGGGCAAAGAACGCTGCTCTGCCGATTATTGCGGCAACGGTTTTAACAAAAGAAGAATCGGTTATCAATAACGTCCCACGGATTTCAGATGTTGAGGCTTTGATTGAGATTCTAGAAAAAGCGGGAGTGAAGATAAAGTGGCTAGAAGAACATAAGGTTCAAATTGATCCAAGTAGTTTGAATATTTCTCAACTTGATTCTAGATTAGTGAAGCGTCTTAGGGCTTCGATTCTGCTCTTAGGTCCCTTGCTGGCACGTTTGGGTAAGGTTTCAATGCCGCACCCGGGCGGTTGTATTATCGGGAGACGTCCAGTTGGTACTCACTTCATGGCTTTGGAGAAACTCGGTGCAAAGATTACTCAGGATCAGGAAAATTATCATGCAGAAGCTGAGGATCTAAAGGGTAGCGAAATCTTTTTAGGTGAAGCGAGTGTGACTGCAACGGAAAATGCAATGATGGCGGCGGTTTTGGCAGAAGGTAAAACAGTGATTAAGTTTGCTGCCTGCGAGCCGCACGTTGAAGATTTAGCAAAATTTCTAACTAAGATGGGAGCAAAGATTAAGGGTGCGGGCAGTCACACAGTTGAGATTGAAGGTGTTAAGGAATTACATGGTACAGAACATCGTTTAATTCCAGATCAACTTGAGGTAGGCACTTTTGCAATTGCGGCGGCGATCACAAAAGGTGAAGTGATTGTTGAGGACATTGGATCTGGTCAACTTGATTCAATCTTGGCAAAGCTAGATGATATAGGAGTGAACTTCAAAGTGGAAGGTGAAGATTTGATTGTTAAATCGACAAAGAGTTTTAAACCAACAACATTGAAAATTGACACTTGGCCGGGTTTCCCAACAGATTTACAGGCGCCATTTACGGTTCTTTTGACTCAGGCTAATGGGACGAGCTTGGTTCACGACTGGCTTTATGAGGGACGCTTGAATTATATTGAAGAACTTGTTAAAATGGGTGCTAACATCACAGTTTGTGACCCACATCGAGCGATAGTTTCTGGACCGACTTCCCTGCGCGGAGCAAAGATTATCAGCCCCGACATCCGCGCTGGCGCAGCTCTAGTCGTTGCTGCTCTTGCTGCCAAGGGTAAAAGTGAAATTGATAATATTCAGTTGGTTGAACGGGGCTACGAGAAGCTAGAGGAACGGTTGAAGAAGCTTGGAGCGAAAATTGAAAGAATAGAATAATGAGTAGTGATTAATGAATAATTGATGAGTGTTCTAATTATGCATTAATCATTATTAATTATTCATTAACTTTATGTTTGTCAAAAAAATCGGCATCGATTTAGGCACAACTAATGTTTTGGTTTGCCTCCCTAAAAAAGGGATTGTGATTAATGAGCCCTCAGTGGTCGCGGTGCAGACTGAAGAGAACCGAGTAATGGCAGTGGGAAGTGAAGCGAAGGAAATGATTGGAAGAACCCCAGAGACGATTGTTGCTAATCGTCCGCTTAAAGATGGCGTGATTGCAGACTATAGGATTACTGAAGCAATGATTCGTTATTTTATTAATAAAGTTGCGGGTGGAATTCGTTTCTTTCGTCCGGAAGTAATGGTTTCTGTTCCGGCAGGAGTGACTTCTACAGAGAGGCGGGCTGTAATTGATGCAACGATGAGCGCCGGAGCAAAAGCAGCCTATATCATCTTAGAGCCGGTAGCGGCAGCAGTTGGAGCGGGGATCCCAATTGGTAGTGCAATGGGAAATATGGTTGTTGATGTTGGTGGTGGGACGAGTGAGGTCGCAATAATTTCATTAGGTGGCGTTGTAGCATCTAACTCGGTTAGAGTTGGTGGAAACAAGATTGACCAGGCAATTGCGGATTATATCAGGAAGAAACATGGTCTGGCAATCGGGGATCAGACTTCCGAGCGAATTAAGAAAGAAATTGGCAGTGCTTTACCTCTTGAGAAACCTGAGCAGATGGAGATCCGTGGCCGTGATTTAGTAGCAGGCCTGCCTAAGACAATTACAATTACCTCTGATGAAGTTACTGAAGCAATTCAAGATCAGTTAAATGAAATCATTGATGCGGTCAAGGTTGTTTTAGAGCAAACCCCTCCAGAGTTAGCGGCAGACATTATTGATAACGGCATG
>SOKK01000070.1 GCA_004374725.1 Patescibacteria group bacterium
TCGTCTTTGACACGGGTTAGGCCGACAAGTTTCATCTTTTTCATTTCCTAAAAGGGCTAGTAACTAAGCAATCGAACTATTTAAGTCTTGCCTTCTTTTTTCAAGAGGGACTTAAACTGATCTTTCTCAAACTTTCCTAGACCAAAGAAGTAGAATAGAGATCCATAAATAATAAAGTTGATTCCGATGACTAAAATGATTTCATGGACTCTTACTGGGTGAAAGTAGTGATTGAGGATCAGTAAAACTGCTGCGGAGATCAAACCGGGAATGTATGCTTTAATAAGCACTTTAGGAATGTACTCCTGCCACTTAACTCCCAGGGTTTTGAAGGCAATTTTAATATAAAACCATTCCATAACAATAAAAGGAATTACTGTTCCCAGGACGACACCGATCAAACCAATTGTTTTAACAAGGACGATACTGAGCGCTAGGTTGAAAACCGCGACAATTACTTGGTAGCGGGTGATTGATTTAATCTTACCAGTTCCAATTAGAATCTGCATTCCGGCAGTATGGTTAAGGACAAAAAAGGTTACTAAGAGAAATAGTCGGGCATAAATTGCAGAGCTTTCAAATTCTGGACCGATCCAGAGATTCAAGATTGGCTTTGTGAAGATCAGGACAGGAATTACGAGGAAGAGAAAGAAAGCTGTCATATACTTCGTGGAGTAGAGATAGAGTTTTTTTAAGGTCTCTGGTTTTTTTTGAGCATCTAGTTCAGAAGAAGCGGGCATCATTGCAGAAACTAAGAGCATCGGGATCCGCGTCACCACTTTGTGAATTTTGTAAGCGGCTTCATAGAAGACAATTGCTCCGACATTTAGGAAAATTCCGATTACAATCTTGTCAGTGTAGTAAATGATCTGGGAAGCAAACTTAATAATAAAGATGAGCCCGGAGAATTTAAAAACCTTCCACACAAACTCCTTTTTGATATTTCGAAACTGGATTTTAAGGTAGGGGGCAAGGCGTTTGGCAAAATAGACATTTAAAAGCCAGCCTAGGAAATTTGTGATTTGATCAGCAAGTACTACTGCAACAAGGCCGTATCCTTGGGAGAGGAGAAAAACAATTGCTGCTGCTCCAGAGAGCGAGGAGAATATTCCTGCCGTGCGAGTCTTGTCATATCTTTGGAGGCCGTTTAAGACCCCGCCTCCAATTGCTGAAAGGGGAAAGCTTAGAAATAGTGCCCCGGCGACGATGTAGGCCGAGGTTCTTGCTTGAGAAATAATTCCAGGGTCGATTCTAAAGAATTGGGGGAAGAGAAAGCCAATGATCAGCATGATTACCCCGGCAACCGCTCCCATAACTAAAAATATCAGGAAAGCAATACTCACAATTTGGCTGATTGACTTTTTGTCTCCCTTGGCATTGTATTGGGCAATGTGTTTCACTAAGGCGGGTTTGATTCCTAGATCAAGTAAGCCCAAGTAGCCAGTGACGGAGGAAAGTAAAAACCAAATTCCGGCTTCGGTTACTCCTAGTCTGTGAACAACAAATGGGAAAAGAAAGAAATTAACTACAGTTCTAATAGAGTAGCCGATGTAGTTGGCGATGGTATTTCGGGTGATCTTTTTCTTGATCTCTGTGGCCATTCTCTTTTTAGCTTAATCTAAAAAAGCGCTTATTTTCAGCGCTTGAATTATAGCATAAAATAAAATTTGAGATGGAGAGTTTAAGGTTATTAATCCCTGCTGTCCTCGAATTGATAAATATTGTAATTATTACCAGTATAGACTTGGGAGAACATTTCTCCCCGTTTAAATTTTTGGTCCTCATCCTTTTTTATAAGAATATAGTCTACCTCATATTTTTTTAGAAGACTGATTATTTCCTTGAGACTCGTGTTAGGTCTAAGAATTTTGCCATTATCTTCCCTTCTTTGACTAGCAACCTCTTCCCCAAACCCACCAAGGAGATTACTAATGCAGACCACGTAATGAGGAGATAGCGCTGTAATGTTTTTTGAAGGAATACTACCCGCGGCAATGGTAGATCCTTTCTTAAGTGAATTGAGAAAATCAACTTCTTTTGACTCGAGACAAATTTGTCCTTTCTTCGCGCGTGGTATTGCGTAAATTTTATTGCTGAATCTTTTCCAAGGGCTGATTAAAAAAGCAATCGTAATAATGATAATAACAGCAGTGGCCTTTTTGAAAGTTGCTTTTTTGAGATTCTTCTTAAGGTGACTTACAAACCACCAGATGAAAAATCCAACCAAGTAGTAGATAGGAGCAATTTGATAAATCCTTGTGACCTTAGATCCAATGATCGTTCCTAAAATGGTAACGAGGGGTGGGACAAGGTAAAGAAGTGGCATCAGAATCATTAAGGAAGCAAGGAAGATTGCCCAGGTTTTTTTCCTGAACCAGAGGAGAAGCAACGGGGTTAGAACGAGGTAGGCGACTGGTGACAAAATTGATTGTACCCCCCAATTTATTGTTCCTGGGAAAAGAAAAATAGGAGTTATAGCAGCATTGTTATCTGCCGGCTTGATTGGTGTAATTCCAGTTTTGGTTAGTATTAAGTAGTAAGGTATTGCGATAAGTAGAATAAGGATTAGAATGAGGATAATTTTTTTCGTTTCTTGAATCCTTTGCTTTTTGTAGATTATGAGATGTAGAGTACTAAACGCGAGAAGGGAAATAATAATGAGGAAGAAGTAGAACAGGTGAGTCGCAGCTGTTGTGGCGGCGGAGAGAAAGAGTATTGTGATTAACAATATTGATGTTTTCCTGCTTTGCTTTGAGTTGATAAATTTGAACAGCCATCCGAAGAAAAGAGGGAGGAGGATGAAAAGAGCAATGTTTCGAGGGTAAATGATTGTCCGGACGTCCCAGGCATTTGTGGCATTAGTGAAGTTTAAGAAACCCATAAAATAGAAAACTACCATTGAACAGATGAAGGCAGCATTTCTATTTTTGAGGAGGTTTTTGGCGAAGAAATATGCTGAGAAGAGAGCGAGGGGGATAATGAAAATTGATAATCTGTTCCAAGTATAGAGTGGATCAACATTGCCAAGTTTACTCACGATTCCCATAACAGGTTGCCAGAGAGCATAGGTGTAGCCAAGGGTATCACCTAATTCTCTAAAGAAAGGGTTCTGGGGGCTGATTCCATTCTCAATCATTTTGCGAATGATTGAGAGATGTACCAGAGAGTCGTTGCCGAGATGGATCATAGCCTTGTAACTCAAGAAAGAAAGAGCAAGTCCTGCAATGATGATAATAATGTTTCTTAATCTTTTCCAGGAAGGGCGGAATATTTTTAAGGGGTGGAGAGGGAGTTTAATTCTAATTTTCTCTTTTCTAATGATTGCTAGAAGAATATCAGTTAAGGCAAGGAGAGAAATTACTGCCAGAATGATTTGATTTACTAATCCCATCTCTAGTTTAAATGTGTAGGCAATAAGAACTATAATCAGAAGAAAAATCATTGAGAACAAGAAGTAGTTTGCAATTTTCTCTGGGATCTCGAGGTCGTTTATCTTCTTTTTTAAAAAGATGTTTGAGAGAATGAATCCTGGCAGAAAGAGGATTATTGCGGCAGAAATAGTAATTCTAAGAGCTGGGGGTGCCGAGAGGGGTATAATATTGGATAGGTACAAAAAAGAAAGCAGAGCGAGAATGTAAATTCCCACTCTGGGTAGAATGTTGCTGATGGTAATTGTTTTCTGTTTTCTCATTTGAGCTTAATCTAAAAAAGCGCCTTTGGTAGAAGCGCTTAAATTATAGCTTAATTCAGGGGAAGGGGCAAACTAACCTTTGGCGAAAACTAATCCCCAGATTTCCTTGACTCCGGCCTTGTGAAGTTGCTGGGCACACTCGGAGAGAGTGCCGAAAGTGGTTCCGATATCATCAATTAAAATTACTCTCGCTGGTAAATTCTTTTTGGGATTAGCTTTGAAAGCTCCTTTAATATTTGCGCGTCGTTTCTGAACGTCTTTAATCTGAGCCTGGGGTTTGGTGTTCTTAGTCCTGATTAAAAGATTAGTCTTGAGCGGAAGTTTTAAGGTGTTGCTAAGATGTTGGGCAATTAGGGTGGCTTGATTGAATTCTCGCCAGCTGAAACGCTTCTTATGTAAGGGAACAGGAACGAAAGTAAATCCTGAAAGGTTTTTAATTTTGGTTTGCTCTAGGATTAACTTCGTGAGAATCTCACCGACCTCCTGGGCAAAGTTGTATTTATAAATATGAACCAGGTCAGCAACAATTTTTTGGTCATAAGAGGCACGGATAATTAGTTTTTTGATTTTGGTCTCTTTTTGACAAAGAGAACAGGGATTTGTAACTGACCTTTTACCACAAATTGCACAACTCTGATTCTGATAGGGCTTAATTGCTTTTAAACAATCTCTGCAAAGCCATTCTCCTTCCTTTTTGCAGTTTAGGCAGGAGCAGGGGAAGATTAGGTCAAGGATGAATTTGTAGACTTTCTTGATTAGCATAGGTTAAGTGTACATTGGCTTGATTAAAAGATGATTAACCGAAGATTAAAGTGAGCTTCGTAGGGAAGGATAAGCTCAACTAGAATTTTTACGGAGCAAAAATTTAGTTTCGCTAATCAAAAAACCCCTCCGTGCCGCGGAAGAGTTTACTCCCTGGTTAGAATTGCTTAGCGACCAAGGATTTCTGGTAAGGTATCTTGGATTCTTTCTTGGATGTCTTCTGGAACTACTTGCTTAATTGCAGCGTTGCTGGGGAGTTTATCTAAAATCAGGGTTATTCCTAAAACAATTCCGGCAATTAAAATAATCACCCCGAGAATAATCAGGATTTTTTTTGGAAGAGAATGAGTTTTAGGATAGATGATTTCTTTCTGTCCCGCGTAGCGGGATCCCGCTACGCGGGACAT
>SOKK01000075.1 GCA_004374725.1 Patescibacteria group bacterium
AACAAGAACAGCCAAAACCAGTCCAGTAATAATGAAACCCTTAATGATCTTTAGATTGCGTTTTCTTTTCTTCCAATTAAGAATTAAATTTAAACCTACGAAGGCAAGAATAGCGATAAAAACATAAGGTATTGAAGCAGCATGCATATTAGCTAGACCCAGGAGCACGCCGCCTAAAATCACGAAAAATACTAGTTTTTGATCCTTCAGGATCTGAATAATGAAGTAGAAAACCAGAGGGATAAGAATGAAATATATGACATATTTTGGCTCAGACAAGCGAGTAAAGAACTGTCGAGATTGAAGAACTGCTAAATAACTCAACCAGAGCACAGAAGTCAAGAGAAGGATTGGCCACTTCCTGATTAAAAGTTTCCCTAAAAGAAGAAAAGTAAGCAGAGTAGTAACTACAAAGATAATTGGTAAAACAAATTGTAAAAGATCAACTACCTCAACACCACTGATGCGGCTTAGCAAAGCTCCAAAAGCAAGATAGACATTATAAGAATAATTAAACACTGGGGATTCCGAGCCAGTGATTGGATCAGTAGGAGAGAGATAAGGCTGATGGATAAATCTCTGAATAAAAGAAAGGAAAAACCAGTTATCACCATGAAGATACTCAGTCAGCGAAAACTTCCTGGCGAAAACAACTCCAAAACCAACCAAACACCCTCCGCTCCATATAACCAAAAGAAGGTTCCTTCTAACACTCTTAAGGAGAGTCCGGTAACTACTCAAATAACCATGTCTATTCTGCAAACCAACTCTAAGTTTCCGCCAGATACTCAATCCCAAATTGACTAAGATGAGGCCTAGATAAATCCAAAAGAAAGTATCAATTGACCATCTTAGACTGAAAGCCAAAAAGGTAGGGATCACACCAATACCCAAACTCAATCCAAAACCAATCGGTAACTTCTGAAAAGGAGTCCAATCATTCTTGAGCCAGATCCAGTTAATTGCAAGCAGTCCTGGCAAAAAGAAAACAAAGAATCCCAAAATAAAACCAAGATAAAGACCTTGGGGTAAGATTCTTTGCTGACTCAAAACAGCAACAATCAAAAAAATTGCTGTCAAAATTTCCAAAGAGAGGTTATTTAGTTGTCGAAGCCTAAACTTTTGCATGAGGTCTAGCTTTTCGACTTAAAGACCGAGTAAAAATCAACCCTGAAATCCCCGCAAGATAGATAATTAAAATGGAGATGACTTTCGCAGTTATCCCCCCCGCACCGGCATCAACCACCGAGTAACCCGTCAGAGAAATCAGAAAAACAAAGCTTATTGTTCCTACTCCCGTCCCTGCTGGAATGAAGCTTATAATTCCAATCCCGATTGAGAGGACTTGAAAAGCAAGAATCAACCAAAAAGGAACATCTAAAACTGAGCGAACAAAAAAGTAAAAGGCAAAAAACTCACAGGCCCAAGAAAAGACTGCCAGCAGAGCAATAAGGTACCCAATTAAAGACCCTTTTAACAAATCAATTCCCTGATGAAAATTACCAAGCTCCCGAGAAAACCACCTGAAAGTCTTTTGCCAAAAAACCCTCTTGCGAGATTTAAGAGCCAATCTTCTAAAAAACCGTTGGCTCTGATTGCGCAAGCCAAAAATCAAAATAATCAAAGCAAGAATCAAGCTAAACAATAAAACCGCGACCCAAAACAAGTTCCTTACCACGTCAGGTAAATCAACCTTCGCACCAATCAAGGCAAAGCTCATTGCCATACAAAGCACCAGAATTAAAATGTCGAAAAAACGGTCAAAAAGGATTAGAGTAAAGCCCTTACCCACTTTCGACTTGAGATTTTTCTTAAAAAGATAAGGAACAATAACCTCACCACTCTTAAAAGGAGTAAGATTCCCAATCATCAAACTGACGAAATAAGTAGGGAGAAAACGAAAGTACCCAATTTTTTGATGAAGACGGCGGAAAAGAACATACCAACGCAGCGAGCGAAAGGTGACCGCACCCAGATAGATCACTATTCCCGCCCCAATAAATTTAAAATCAGCTCTCAAGAAGCTTCTTCCGACCTCGGAGGGCCCCAACTTAAAAACTGTTCCAACCAGCAGAAAGGTTCCCAGTAAAAAAAGCAAATAATAGAAAATTTTTCTACGGCCAAGCATAAAATTACTTAATTAATTTTTTTATCAGCTCTCCATTTTTGAAAGCAGTCTTTTGAAAACTCTTCGAAACTTTTGCTAAGTTATTTCTTTCCTATCTTCTTCTGATCCTTAAAAGTTTCATCAACAACTAAGAACTTTTGATTGTCTCTTTGCGCGTAAGCCGATATTTAAGATAAGCCCAAAAGCCCTTCAGCACTCTAACCGACTCTCTAGGATTAAGGTTCCTAATAAAAGTTCGCCAGATGTACCCTGGAGAGGAGTAGAATTTTTTCATAAAACGATCCCGGGTCTCCTCAATTTCTCTCCGGCTCAACTCAGGGTAGTTAATAATCGTATCCAGTTGCCCAGAAGGATTGAACCACTTGCGAAAATCACTTGTGGTCATAAACCCCTTTGCTTTTGCCCAGTCATAAAACTCCGTCCCGGGGAAAGGAACTGCTTGTTGAAAGAACACCATGTCCGGCTTTAGTTCTTTTGCCAATTCAAAAGTCTCTTGCATTGTCTCCTTTGTCTCTCCTGGCAACCCCAGCATAAAACAACCAAAAACTTTTAAACCAGCTTTCCTTGCATTCTCCGCAAACTGCTTTTGCATCTCAACCGTCGTACCTTTCTTAATATTCAAAAGAATCTGATCATTACCTGACTCATATCCCACAACCAGCAAGCGGCATCCCGCCTTTTTCATTTTTTGCATTGTTTTCAAGGGTAGTGAGACTCGTGCATTTACTGACCAGGTAAGATTTAGCTTTTTCTTAATCATCATTTCACAAATCTCTTCGGCATCTTTGGGAACAATCGCAAACGTGTCATCTTCAATAAAAATCTCCTTTACTTCAGGCATTTCTCTCTTAATATACTCAAGCTCCTCAATAAAATTTTCCTTGCTACGCTTTCGGTAAGTTCTCCCTGTAAGTGTTTGCGGAAAATTACAAAAGACGCAATGATTAGGACAACCTCGCGCATAGAAAATTTGAATCATCGGATGCCTTGCAAGCGTATAACCATAATCGTTAACGTCAAGAAATTCTTGATAAATCTTGGAAACAAAGGGAAAACTATCCAAATCAGTAATCGGCTCACGGGGAGAAGTTTGAGAATATTTTCCAGCCTTAAGATAGGCAAGGCCTTTTACTTTCTCAGGAGTAGCTAAGTTCCTCGCCAACTCTTCTACTGTGAAATCGTATTCAGCAATTGTAAGAAAATCTATGTTTTCGCTCATTTTCAAAGTCTCTTCAGGAAGAGCGGTGGGATGTGATCCCACAACAACAATTTTAGCTCCAACGCCTCTCTCTCGCAGATAGTCAATTGTCTCGATGTCGCTATAAATTGTCGGAGTAGTAGTCTCAATCACCAGCAAGTCAGGATTAAACTTCTTGATCTTGTCTACAACGTCATCGCGACTATTCAGTTTTGCAATCGCATCAAAAAGAAAAACCTCATGACCTTTCTTTTGAGCAAAGCCACAGGCATAAGCTAGCCAAAAGGGATAATAGAGTGTACCACTTTTAGTCACTTCTGGCCAACGGGAAGCTCGACTAATTTTTTGAGGGTAAGGAGGGTTGAGAAAAAATATTTTCATGGATATATTCTAACTTAAAAATATAATAGAAACAGTCATCTCAACGAGAACTCTTAATCTGTTGCCAAGTAACTGTGTAGTTCCCAGTCAGATAATCAATCCAAGAAGCCAAAACAATCCACTGCCCAAACCAAAAAAGATGAAAAATACTTAAAAGCGGAAAAGTTCTCCTTAGAGCGAATGCAGCGACACCCAATAGTAAAAAAGCTAACTCAAGAATCAAAAGTATCTCCCAAAAAATACTCTGGCCAATAAACATTCCCAAGACCGTTAAAGCATAAAGGACAAAAATTAAAAAGGGACTTAACATCTGAAGTAGTTTATGAGAAGGCAGAAAAACCAAGCCAAACATCCCATACCTGGGGTTGAATAAAACACTTTTAAACTTAAAAAGGGTTTGGAGAGTCCCAATACCCCGCCGCTTACGCTGAATCAACATGTCCTTTTCACTACCGCAAGAATATTTTTGAGAAATAGCCCTTGGGTCACAAATCACTCGATAACCCTTTTGCTTCACACTCAAAGCGAACTCAAAGTCCTCCGTGAGATTATTCTCACTAACCCCTGGCATTATATCTTTACGGAAAGCTGTGATCTGCCCGCAAGTATAGACCGCGGAATCCCAATCAGACTCGCACCTTAAGTCACTCTTGTCTATTTTCCAGAAAACTCCTTCACTTCGCTCAATACCAGTATTCTCCCTCGCAAGCGGTTGAAAAATCCCTGTCACCGCCCCTACCTTGGGATGGTAAAAATAACC
>SOKK01000003.1 GCA_004374725.1 Patescibacteria group bacterium
GTAAAGGCGTTTTTCTTTTCTTTTCTTCTTTTAAGGATTTCTGAAACTGTGTACATAGATTTAAATTAGAGATTAAAGATTATCTACTACTATTTTAGCATAAATTTGCCCCTTCAAGCAAAACAAAAAGGCAGGTTTCAATTCATCTTTTACCTACTTTTTAACATCCCGGAATGCTCTTTGTTAATTCTTTTATCCTGCTCCTCAACTACATCAAGACCAACTTTTTTCCTTCTTTGATTAAGTTTTTTTCTATCAACGACTGGTTTCAAAACAAGTCTATCCTCTTTAAACATATACTGTGTTCCAAACTTTTGTTTTTTACCTTCCGAAACTAAAATTCTATCAGTTAGGTATGCTAGATTTTCAGGATTGGCTTGGTTATTCTCAACGGCCTTCTCCAAAAGCTTAAGACACTTTTTCTGAAATTCCAGATCTCTATCCGCATGTTGGACAATTAACCAGAAGTCATTTGCAGCTTTCTTACCAACCAAATTAAAACTCGGCCAGCCGTGTTTTTCAATGATTTTCTTTGCCTCTAAAGTATTCTTAGTATCACAATCATAAATACTTTTAGCTAATTTTCTGCTTCGGTCGCCATCCGCTGCTTGTTTCCTTAGTTTCTGATCCTCACTAGCCATTTTGAGGATTTTTTGTTGAAGTGGTTTGTTGAGCATATAGTACCTCTAGTTTTTATTATAATCAAAAAGGGAGAATTAAGCTACAAGCATTTGTAAAAACACCCTATCTACAATATAATCAAAGGGGTGGTTCGATTTTGAACATACCATTCAGTGAGCAACAGAGATTTAAAATACTAGGCAACACTATGGAAAATGCCTGCGTAAAAATTCCAAAACTAGAAACAAAGAATTCCCGCGAGGTTTTTGCACTCTTCGCTGCACTAAACGCAATGGGCTATGATGATGAGAACAACCCTAAGGGAATATCTCTAGTGAGAAAGAGAGTAAGAAATACTCTTCTTAAAAATGATTGGAGTAGAAAATATCCCCAATTAAAAAAAGCTACTAACGGATATCATCTCTGGCATCTTTTAAACACCGTACTTGCAAAATCAGAGAAAGGAGTCCCTGGCCTTAGTGAATTTTCCAAAGAGGAGTCAATTCAGAAACTCTGGAAAACCCTTAAAGTGTATCAGGAAAAGGAAACAAAACAGTTAACTCCTTTGTTCAAGAAAGAAGCTACGAATCTAGTTAATTTTATTGACGAGTTAGCACCCAAGGTAAGAAAGTTAGTTCTCATTGTGAACCCGCTTGACGCTTACTGGCGTGGTTACGGTCTCACAATTAACAATGTCGGATATGTTATAGTAGGCCCTGGCGCAGCAGATAATGAAAACGAACTGATTCGCCATGAACTTTTACACATTCTTGCCTCAAAGTTCCAGGTTCCAGCAAGCATTCTTGATGATCAGAGTCTCAAGCAATTAACTATGAACAACTATGGAGATGGCAATGTTCTCGGCCGGGAATATATAGTCCGTAGCTTGAGTCTTATTTATCAGTCGGAGATATTAGGAAAAGATGTTTCTGAAGCAATTAAGAGAGAAGAAAAGGATTTTCCGTATATCAGAGAAGTTATGAAGTTTGCAAAAGCTAAATTAAAATCAGACAAAAAAATTACAATCCCTGCAGAAACCAAAAATTAAAAACAAAAAGTTATCAACTATTAGAGATCAAAAAACCACAGTTCTACCTGTGGCTTTTTAATTTCTATTTTTTATTTTTTACAACGCCCCTGCCAGGTTACAAATTGGCAGCACTACTTTCTCCCACTAATTCCATAAATAGTATAGTAATCTCCAAACTTTGGCAAAAAATCTTTACGTTCAAGACTTTTTGTTTTGAAAAAGGTCCGATATTGAATATCTTTAAAATTAGCTTTTTTAAAATACTTTAGAACTTCACCCTCTTTAGCAAACTTGATCTTCCACTTCAACGCAGACTTGAGACTTTTCGATCCCTCTTCATAAAACAAACCACTAGCTGCAATGCGACCATCTCTTTTTAAGACTCTTTTGGACTCCTTTACTGCTTTATCAGTTCCTGGTTCATCAAGACCATGCCAAGAGGTAATACTGCTAATTGAACTGGGAGCAAAAGGCATCTTGTGTGCATCAGCACAAACAATTGTAACCCTTGAATATTTCCGCAATTTCTTTAACAATTCCCTTAAGCCGACGCAATCTGCAAAACCAAAGTCCAAAGTAACAATCTCGCCTCCAACAAGATCTGGAATATTCCCCAAAAACCTTCCTGCACCAGTACAAAAATCTAAATGAACTTGGCTTCCCTTTAGATTAGTTTTTTCAATCATCCACTGCCACTGGTCCCTCATCATAACAAGCTCTGGCTTTGTAAAGTGCTTAAGCCATTCTTTCCTAAGTTCCTTTCCTAAATAAAACCTCTTTGCCTTTTGGATTTTTTGCTTATCTTTAACAGTCCGAGTAAGTTTCTTAAAGCAGACAATGTCATCAATTATCTTAAAAACTTTCTTGCATTTCTTACACCGCAACTCACCTCCATGAATCCTGCCTCTCGTTTTTTTAAAAACCTTCAGTTCTAGTGAGAAGTTACATTTAGGACAGATAAAAATTGACTCCAGATTTTCTCTCATGATAAAAAAATGTTCCTCAAGCCTTAGGTTAACACAAAAACTACCTAAATAAAATGCCTGTAGCAATAAAGCTACAGGCATTAATCGCCGCTATCCAAGTCCATTACCCCCTCTTTGGAGAATAGGGAACGCCGCAGTACTTTACGCTCGTGCTCGGACAATTGTATGCTGGCGTCCGCTCCCCCTGCTTTGAGGTAACGGCAGGTGATTGGTAGCGTTTCTTGGCAGGTTTATCGTCTTTTTGTTTACCCACCCAGATTTCACCTCCTTTTTCTGCTAAGCTCTTTCATTATCTTGGCTTCTCTACAAGCTTCCGAGGAGGGAAGTTTGAGATCGCCACGTTCAACATAGTTTAGCCCTACGCACAGCCGGCAGTACTCAAAAAGGCTGCACTTAGAGCACTCAGTTAGATCCTGAACCGTGAGGGAGCGAAAATCAAGTAACTGTGGAGATGTTGTCCATATCTTGGCGAAGGATTCCTGTCTAAGATTACCACAGTTAAGAGGAAGCTGGACACAAGGATATACATCACCATACGGTGATATATAGCAGGACATATGGCCTGCACCGCAAGGCATTGTGTTGAAGGTCCCTGCGTCGGGATCACCGGGATCAGGAGGACTCTCGTCCTCATAGGTCATCGGATTTGAGAGCAGGGAATAAAGACTCTGGTCATCGATGCGAAGCGCAAGGGGAGATTGACCTCCGTCACTTTGAAGAGTAACTCTTGCATCGATTTGGAACTCCGCTCCAACCCCCATTGCAAAGGCATGGACCAAAGGATAACTCTTAATGTTATGTGTCATAACCACAACGGATATCTTTACTTTTATCTCCTTATCTCGCAAGAGCTTCACCGCTGAGAGAGTCCGATCGAGCGATCCGACCTGACCAGTTATCCGGTCGTGAACACTCGGGTCCATGCTATAGATACTGACCGACACTAGCTCGGGATGTAGAGAGGCAATTTTAGCAACAATTGCCTCGTCGACAAGTATACCGTTCGTGAGTAACCGAAGAGAAAAGTTGAGCTGCCGAGCATAAGAAGCAACCTCAAAGAAATCCTCTCTTGTTAAGATCTCACCGCCGCTCAGACTAATATAGAAGGTACCGGCAACCGCCAGTTGTTCCAGAATGCCCTTCACCTCACTCGCGGAGAGTTCCGGACAATTTCTTGGAACAACGTAACAATGAGCGCAACGGAGATTACAAAGGTAAGTAAGATCTATATGAACTGAGAGAGGGACCCTTTCCTCGAGAGCCTTAGTTTGTATCTTCTCAAAAGGATCTTCTTCCATAGCAATTAACCTCCAAGAAAAGTAAAAAAGACAGGGATCACCTGTCCTTAATTGTTAAGTTTCTTGCTTTATTGAACACACTCTAAGATAGCAAAAAACTGCTACATTGTCAAACTATCAAATTAACAATTAAAAGCTAAAGTTTAATCAATTCAGAAATTATTAACTATCAAAAAAACCACAGTCCTACCTGCGGCTTTTTAATTTTTAGATTTTATATTTTTATTTCTTACAACGCCCCTGCCAAGTTATAAATCGGCAAAATCACGGAAGCAACCACAATTCCAATCACAATCCCAATAATCACCATCAAAACCGGCTCGATTAAAGAAGAGAAGGTTTTAGCAGTTACATCCACCTCTCGTCTATAGAAACCCTCCATCTTATCCAAAACTTCATCTAATTTACCCGTCTTCTCCCCGACCTTAATCATTTGAATCACAAGTAATGGAAAGTGCGGGTGACGCGCTAAAGAAGTTCCCAGAGGAACACCATTTTCAACATCCTTGCTGCTTTTTCCAGGGCCTTT
>SOKK01000076.1 GCA_004374725.1 Patescibacteria group bacterium
TTCCCTGCTTTATTATAACACGCTTAAGTTGTTTCTCAAGAAAAAATTACTGCTCGGTTCCGCTCCCAGATTCACTCTCCGTTGTGGTCTCTTCACTTCCTTCTAGATCCGAACTTGTGCTTGTAGTATCACTATCTTCAGATGAGCTAGATTCTGTTTCTGTAGTAGCAGTTTTACTCATTTCATGAATTGAAACTTTAGAGAGAGTTGCCTTACTCACATCTTTATTATTAAACTCAAAACTATCAATTACATAAATTGTATCGCCGTCCTCAAAAGAAACTTTAGCATCTTTTTTCAGAGTTACAATATTACTAGCGCTTTCGCCCTCAAGAGGTGTGAGATAGACAAAAGCAATTGTTGCTTCTTCAGGATGCGAGAGATTATTTACTCTCACCTTGCCGTCGACCTTAAAAGTAGTTTCTCCATCACTAAACTTTACAAAATCTCCATTTTTCAAAACTGAATGTTCAATATTATCATTATTGAAAGGACTTACAGAGTCTGCTGCTGGTTTGGTTTCGGAAGCAAAACTAGGAATCCAGTCAAAATAGTAAGCCGTGAAGCCGAGTAATCCACCTGCCAAAATTAAAACCGCAACTAACATTATAATCAAAGTTTTTTTGCGGCTCTTTTTGGGACCTGATTTAAATTTTGCTTTCTTCCCATCTCCCTGACTAAAAACCTGCACTCCCTCTTTCTTCTCAAGTTCAGGGACGGGAGTTTGAGGTTTTACGGGAGTTTGAGGTTTTAGAGATTCAGATACAGGAGGACGGACAGGATTTGCCATTCTCCGTGGTGCCGTTTGAACAGCACTATCAGCCCCGAAAGCAGATCTTGCTTCGGGCTTTTTGCCCATCGTAGAGTTGCCCATCGTAGGGTTAAATTTAGGCTTTAAGAGCGAATTGTGATCCTGAGTAGGACTATTCGCCCCAGAAGCTGTACTTTTAGGTGTATACATAGGATTTGTTTTTATTTGTATTTTCTGTTACCCGTTACTCTATTATATCAAAAAAACGCCCTCTTGTCAATGAAAAGACGTCATTTCTAGACCAAAGTTACTTTAAAATACCACCACTTTCAAAAACCACCCCAAAATTGCCACCGCCACCACTAGTTTCACCATCACTCCCATAATAAATCCTACAAAAACTCCCACTCCTGATTTAAAGGCCTCTTTAATTTTTTTGTTCGCAAGTAGTTCAAAAATTATTGTTCCCAAGATCGGCATTACAATCAAACCAATAATTCCCCCAACAAAAATTCCAATAATTAAACCCAAGATCGCTCCCAAAATCCCAAAGCCGCTTGCACCCCATTTCTTCGCCCCAAGAATTTGTGCTAAATAATCCAGGAGTAACGTTAACCCCGCGATCACCCCCAAGATTAGAAGTGCAAGCCAGCCAATCTCAGAAAACCCCGTAAAAATCGCATACAATAAAACCCCTAAAAACATTAGGGGGACGTCTGGAAGGAATGGAACAAAAATCCCAATGATTCCTACAACCATCAAGGCCAAAGTAATGATCAAAAAAATTATCTCCATTCTTAGATTTTAAGTTTTTGGAGCGCCTCTTGAGCAGCATCTTGTTCTGCCGCCTGCTTGCTAGATCCCCTACCTTTTGCCAACTCTTTCCCACCTATCCTCACTCCCATTTCAAAATACCTCTTGTGGTCTGGGCCTGTTTCTTTTATCACAATATATTCCGGGGTTAAGCCACTTTTATTTTGGAAATATTCCTGAAGTTTAGTCTTTGCATCAAGGTATGCTTCTTGCTTGAGAATTTCGGGAAGATGAAGTAACAAATTTTTCTCCAGAAACTTTTCACAAGTCTTAAACCCCCGATCAAGATAGATTGCTCCTAAAACTGCCTCAAAAGTATTCGCTAAAATCAAACGACGAGCTTTATCGCTCCCTTTTGCTTCTCCCCTGCTTAAATAGAGATACTTCTCGTAATTCAATTTATGAGCAACATCTGCAAGCATCTCACCTTTAACTAGAGCGGCACGCCAGTTAGTTAACTCTCCTTCAGGGTTACTATAATTACAATAGAGGTATTCAGTCACAACCAATTCTAAAACAGCATCCCCTAAAAACTCCAAGCGCTCATTCTGATCTAAAGGAAAATTTTTGTTTTCATTCAGATAAGAACGATGGACAAATGCTTGTTTTAATAAATTATGATTCTTAAACTCAATTTTTAGTTTTTTCTCTAACTTACCAAAATCCTTTTCCATTAATTATACATTACACATTATTCATTAATCTTAACTTCTTCACCCTCTTTAATCTCCCGTCCCTCCTCCTTCCCTTTAGGCTTCATTCCTTCACGAAGCTTCTCAATTTCTTTCTCGTGTTCTCTAAAAACTGTTCCCAAAACCCCATTTACAAACTTGCTGGAACTTTCACTCCCAAAGATCTTTGCAACTTCTACGGCCTCATTAATTGCTACTTTTGGTGGGACTTCGTCACTAAAAAGCAGTTCAAAAATCCCTAGCCGGATTACTGCTTTATCAATTTTTGCAATCTGATCAATTGGCCACTCCGGAGCACACTTCTTAATTAAATTATCAATCTTCTTAATATTCTTTGCCACACCTTCAACCAAGCGATGAGTGAAATCTGTTCCCTCAATCCCTCGTCCAAATTGCTCAATGTTATAAACAGTGATTTCATCCAAATCAACATTGCGAAAATCCCACTCATAAAGACTCTGCATTGCAATTGTACGTGCAAGATGTCGACTACTAGACATAAGAATAATTATCAATTGTCAGTTGTCAATTATCAACTAGACTGGAAAACTGATAACTGAAAATTGATAATTGACAATTACTTGTTCGCCCTACTATCTCTGTCTTCCTGACGCTTCTTGCGCTCCTGAAGAGTTTCGATCTTGATTACCTCTTCCCCATTATAGTAGCCACATTCCATACAAGCCATGTGTGATAAGCGCGGCTCCTTACATTTTGGGCATACCGAAAGCAAAGATTCTTTCAAACCTTGGTGACTCCTTCTCTGCCCTCTCCGCGAGCGCGGCGTTTTCTGTTTCGGAACAGCCATAAAAATAAGTTATAAGTAAAAAGTGAAAAGTAATAATTAACCAATTGCAGAGATAGAACGGAGGCGCTCTACTACTTCAGGCAAGACTTCTAGAACATAGTCGATATCTTCTGCGGTCGTATTTCTACCCAATGTTAAACGCAAGCTTCCTTGGGCTAATTCCTGAGGAATACCTAGAGCAGCTAAAACATAAGAGGGTTCCAGTTTTGCTGAGCTGCATGCCGAACCACTAGATCCCATAATTCCCTTAACATCCAAACTCATCACAAGTGCTTCCCCCTCAACTCCACTAAAGCAAAAATTCAGATTATTGCAAAGGCGGTTTGTAAAACTACCACTCAAGAAAGCTCCCTTAATGCTCGCGCGAATCCCTTCAATTAATTTATTCCTCAATTCTTGCAAGCGCCTGCTCTCTTCCTCTCTTTTCTCAGCCACCAACTCCATCGCTTTTGCCATTCCCACAATTCCAGGAATATTCTCAGTCCCGGCGCGCTTTCCCATCTCGTGCTCTCCACCAGTCTGAACAGGGGTAACTTTAGTACCTTGCTTAATATAGAGTAACCCAACTCCTTTGGGACCATAGAGTTTCTGCCCGGACAAGGAAAGCAAATCCACTCCAAGTCTTTCAACATTACAATCCAGATAATTGAAAGCCTGGGTTGCATCCGTGTGAAAAAGTGTTTCGGAATTCTTTTCTTTAATTAACTTACTAATTTCTTTAATTGGCTGAATTGTCCCAATCTCGTTATTCGCATAGATGATACTAACGAGAGCAGTTTCTTTCCGGATTAGTTTTTCTAGCTCGTCGATCCTGATGATACCCTCTTTGTCGACCGGCAGATAGTCAACTTCGAAGCCAGATTTTTCCAAAGCCTCGGCAGTCTTTAAAGCTGCAGGGTGTTCAATTTTAGAAACAATTAAGTGATTCCTTTTCGTCTTTCTTGCCCCTCCCATTACTCCCCTTAAAGCCAAGTTATCCGATTCAGTTCCTCCGCTTGTGAAAACAATTTCTTCTGGCTTACAATTTAAAAGTTCTGCTGCTTTAATCCGGGCACCATCCAAAGCTTTCTTTGCTTCCTGCCCCCTGCGGTGCACAGAAGAAGGGTTCCCAAACTTATCCGAAAGGTAAGGACACATCGCCTTATAAGCTTCTCTGTCAACGGGAGTCGTTGCAGCGTAGTCAAGATAAACTGATTTACCCATGATTCTTACTTTAATAGGCGGACTGGTAGCGGCGGAGGGATTCGAACCCCCGACATAAGGCTTATGAGTCCTTCGCTCTACCACTGAGCTACGCCGCCAAGACAAGTAACAAGTTATAAGTAAGAGGTTATAAGTTTTGATTTTATTTTTTCCTTTGATTATTTAAAGATTTTTCTTTTTCTAGATT
>SOKK01000085.1 GCA_004374725.1 Patescibacteria group bacterium
AAGGAAGAAAAATAAGAAATAATTCAAACCATGTGCATCTTCTGTGATATTATAAATAAAAAATCCCCTGCAAAAATTCTCTATGAAGATGACGAGATGATTGCTTTTCCCGATATCAATCCCTCTGCACCAGTACACATCTTAATTATCCCCAAGAAACACATTAAATCAGCAAATGAGCTTAAGGCTGAAGATCAGGCATTATTAGGGAAAATGGTTTTAACCGCAAAGAAATTAGCAAAAGAAAATAAAATTGATCAATCCGGCTATCGCCTGGTAATCAACACTGGCAAAGACAGCGGACAAATTATCGAGCATTTACATTTACACTTACTTGGTGGAAAGAAATTAGGTTTTTAAAATCCAGACTTTAGGTGTAAAATATCAATGAAGACAAATTTCTTAATTATTACTTGTTACTTATTACTTGTTACTTGATTTAGGAGGTGAATTACTTTGACCATCCGGGTCGACAAAAAAGACAACGAAGCTTTTGAAAGTTTACTCAAAAGGTTTAATCGTGAAGTTACAAGAAGCAGGGTGATAACTACCGCACGCCAGCAACGCTTTCACGAAAAAGAACCCAATAAAAATATGCAGCGCAAAAGCGCTGTGCGCAAAGCGCAAATCAGACAAGAACGAAAAAAGCTTTTTATCCAAAAACCTTAATTTAAATTCATGAGTATTAAAGGAAAAATTGAAGAAGATTTTAAAAAAGCCCTAAAAGAGAAAAAAAAGTCTGAATTGGGAGTTTTGCGCATGTTAAAGAGCGCGATCCACAACGAGGAAATTGAAGAAAAAGCCTCTCTGGACGACGAAAAAATAATTGCTGTTTTACGCAAAGAGATTAAGGCCTGCAAAGACTCTATTTTGGACTATCAAAAAGCTGGACGCAAAGAATCTGCCGAAAAGGAAAAAGGAGAAATTAAAGTGATTGAGAAATACCTCCCCAAAATGCTAGCTGAAGACGAGATCAAAAAAACAGTTCAAATTGTAATCAAAGAAACTAAAGCCGAAAGCGAAAAAGATTTCGGAAAGGTAATGGGTCAAGTGATGGCAAAATTGAAAGGCCAAGCGGAGGGAAATCTTGTCAGCCAACTAGTTAAGAAAGAATTAAACAAATAAAACTCCACTATTAAACTTGGTACTTGACACTTGTTAATTGATAATTGTCCCCATGATTCTATCACCAAAAAAAGTTCTTAAGAGTTTTCACTTTGCCTTAAAGGGTCTTTGGTATTCCCTCAAAAAAGAACAAAACCTACGGATCGAGCTGGTTTTTGCTGTTGGTGTAATTGCAATGATGTTTATTTTTGACCTCACAATTATGGAAAGAGTTTCTCTTTCAATGATAATCATCGCCGTTTTAGTTTTGGAAATCTTCAACACGATCATTGAGAGAATCGTCGACATGGCCAGTCCTCGCCTTCACCCCCTCGCTGAAACAATCAAAAACATGACCGCGGGAACAGTCCTGATTACATCAATTGGAGCAGTCATCATCGGAATAATCATATTCTACCCACATATTTTCGGGTAATTTTCTTTCTCAAGGTAATTTGGCAAATAATTCGCTTTAAGGTATACTGGAGCTAGATAGCTTCAGTCTTTTTTAAATATTTTTACTCATTTTTACCCTTGCCATGAAAGGCCAGAATTCCTTCTCTGCAATTGACATCGGCAGCAGTAAAATCAGAGTGATCTCCGCAAAGCTTGAAGAAGGCAGTGACCAACTAAAAATCACGGGCTATACGGAAGTCCCTTCTTTTGGAATGCGTAAAGGAATCATTGTCGATGCTACCGAAATCACAAACGCAATTGCCAAAGCAATTGAAGAAAATGAGCGCACAACTGGAGAACCAATTGAATCTGTTTGGGCAAGTGTTGATGGTGCTCACTTCGAATCAGAAAACAGTAAGGGCGTGATTGCAGTTTCACGTGCCGATAATGAAATTAGTGAAGAAGATTTGATACGAGTCGAGGAAGCGGCTCAAGCAATCTCACTCTCAAACAACCGCGAGATTCTACACGTTACCCCAAGAAGTTACATAATCGATGGGCAAGAAGGAATTAAAGACCCAGTTGGAATGGTAGGAATCCGTTTAGAAGCTGAAACAAATATTATTACTGCTTCCTCTCCAATTTTAAAAAATCTTACCAAATGTCTCGAACAAGCAAACCCTGAGATCGAAGAACTGATTGCTGCTCCCCTGGCCGCAAGCTTAACTGTCTTAACCCAGCGCCAAAAAGAGCTTGGGACCATTGTGATTGACATTGGCAGTGCCACCACAGGAATTGTTGTCTATGTTGAAGGAGAAATTTTTTACCTCACTGTAATCCCAATTGGCTCTTCCCACATCACTAACGACATTGCAATCGCTTTAAAAACCTCCGTTGAGATTGCAGAAAAAATTAAACTGGAATATGGCTTTGCTTCAAGTAATGAAATTGATAAAAAAGAGAAGATTCCTTTAGGACAGTTAGATCCTAAAAACTCCGAGGCTGAAGAAGAGATTTCTCGCAAAGAAGTTGCCAAAGTAATCGAAGCAAGAATTCGAGAAATTTTAGGGTTGGTTCAAAAAGAACTCAAGAAAATTGGTTACGCCGGACAACTCCCTGCCGGAGTGATCCTAACCGGCGGAGGAAGTAAATTACCAGGTCTTGTTGATATCACTAAAGACGAATTAGGACTACCCGCTCAAGTTGGTTTTCCAATTGAATTAAAGGGAGTCGTTGATCAGCTTGATGACCCCAGTGCTGCAACTGTAATTGGCCTTTTAATTTATGGGATTAAAAGTCTCGGTAGTAGACATGAATTCAGAGAAAAATTTAAAGGAGGCGGTGAAGGAATCCTAGCACGCATCAAAGACTGGTTCCGTTCATTTTTACCTTAATCCGAACGTAGAATTCAGAACGCAGAATGCAGAATTATTTTCTGCGTTCTACGTTCTTAATTCTTAATTCCCTATACTATGGAAATCAAACCAGAACTTGAGAATTTCGCTAGTATTAAAGTGATTGGTGTTGGCGGTAGTGGCGGTTCAGCGATCAGTCGCATGATTGACGCTGATATCCAAGGAGTGGAGTTTATCGCTATCAACACTGATGCTCAAGCCCTTCACTATTCCAAAGCAAAACAAAAAGTGCACATCGGAAAGGAAACTACAAAAGGCCTGGGAGCCGGCTCCAATCCTGAACTTGGTCGTAAAGCTGCTGAAGAAAGTATTGACGAAATCCAAAATGTTCTTGCTGGTGCTGATATGGTCTTTATCACTGCAGGTTTTGGCGGCGGAACTGGAACCGGTGCCGCACCAATTATTGCCCAAATTGCAAAAGAAAACGGCGCTCTGACTGTCGGGATTATTACTAAACCTTTCGGTTTTGAGGGGCAACAAAGAAAAGAAGTTTCCGAGAAAGGTTGGGAGGAAATGACTGATAAAGTTGATACTTTAATCACAATTCAAAATGATCGCCTTCTCCAAATCATTGATAAAAAAACATCCCTCTTGGATGCTTTTGGAATTGTTGATGATGTTTTACGCCAGGCCGTCCAAAGCATCGCTGACCTGATTACCAAACACGGAATGGTCAATGTCGACTTTGCTGATGTTAAGACAATCATGCGCGAAGCAGGAAGTGCACTGATGGGTATCGGACATGGCAGTGGTGAAGATCGTGCGGTTGAAGCTGCCAAAGCAGCAATTGACAATCCTTTGCTTGAGCTTTCAATCGATGGTGCAAAAGGCGTTCTCTTTAATGTCACCGGTGGCCCTGATCTCGCAATGCACGAGATTGACGAAGCCGCCCAGGTCATCACTGGCGCTGCTGATCCAGATGCCAACATCATCTTTGGTGCAATCATTGATGAAGCAATGCAGGGTGAAATTAAGATCACCGTGATTGCAACTGGATTTTCAAGTGAAGAAATGGAAGCAATTGAAACACCTGGAGAAGAAGTTAAAGAAATGCAAGATATCACCATGAAACCTCAAGGGAAGGGTGGGGAAGAAGATGAGCTGGACATTCCAACGTTTATTCGGAAAAAGATGTAGATAATGAATAATTAAATCATAAAAAGAAGGGACTATTGTGTTACTTAAAAATAAAATTGATATCACAAGAAGGACTCTTAATTTTGGAATTAGAATCATTAATTTAGCTAGCAAGATCAGAAATCGATACCCATTTTCAGTAACTGATCAATTAGTTAAATCAGCAACTTCAGTCGGCGCTAATGTTCATGAAGCTCAATCAGCAAGAACAAAAAAGGAATTCTATAG
>SOKK01000023.1 GCA_004374725.1 Patescibacteria group bacterium
GAAAGTTAGAGTCTTCATTGATTTGAATATCAACATCAAAGCGCTCAAAGTACCAGGACTTTTGAGAAGTGTTCTGACTATCAGAAGCCAACACCGTAGAAAAAGACGCGACTACAAAAATAGCAATTAACGAAACAAAAGTTGTTCTAAACAATTTCAGCATTATTAATAATTTAACGTTGATTTATTGCTCACCACTGCAATCCAGGTCAGACCCCAATTCATTTTTATCTCTTTTTCTGAACTATCATAGTAAATTGTTTTAGATTCCCGATCACTCTTTTTCCAAGTTGCTTTGATAACCTTCCCATCTCGAAAAACATAGGCATCCCCGCTTTCTTGTGTCTGCATATCTATCCTAGCCAAACCGTCACCCTTGTACCAAGTTGGACTAATCTGAACAACTAAATTCTTAACTTCAACTTGTTGTTTAGAAAGACCATCTAAATCTGCTTGTCCCCCTAAGTAACGCAAGTAACTGTTATTATTGGGATCATAATCAAATCTTACTGAACAAGCAAGATAGTTTGAGTAATCAATCAGAATTGAATTCACAAAATCCGCTTTAGTAGGAGTTTCCTTTTTAAATCTAAATCGCTGCCTAATCTGGTCTTCCAACTGATATTTTTTCTCTGCGTTAGTCCGCAACTTATCCAAGTCCACAAAAAGATTATGAGGAGCAAAGTAATTTTCTTTTAGATCCCGCCAGAAAGCATCCCCGGAATGATTCATATCCAAAATTCCATAAACATAAATTAACTCCAAAGCCCGCGGACTACCCCCCGCATGAGCATACAACCCGTTATATTCGCTAACCCAATCAAGATAATAAGGTCGCGCACTCCTCACCGGCCCCACTTTTTTCACACCTCCATCAGCATAGACCGCCATCAAGCGAGTAATTCCTCCTTCAACCAAAGTTTCATAAACAATACAAGCATCATTGAGACCAACTGCCGGCCGCGCCTCAATGTGATTGTCAATCATCACTCCAGCCGGATACTGATTAGCAATCTTCTGATTAACCATCTCTCCACAAAGCTTGCACCTAACAAGATCTTTTGCAACATTCTTATCCTTAAATAAATCATAAGGATTTAAAGGATATTTCCAAGCTGCTCCCTTACTGCCTTCCCCAAATACAAAAAGTAAAACGCCCCCTAAAACTAGGCAGGCTAAAAAAATAATCCCGATACTTAGCAAAGCAACTTTACGCTCCTTTGTCATAAAATTAAATTATTCTCCTTCTTCCTTTCTTTCCCCGCATTCTCAGATTATATCTTCCAATGGTATGATCAGCAGCAATTCCTCCCTCATCGAGAATAATCACTCGTTTCCTAATTGCATCCACGATATCTTTGTTATGCGTTGCCAAAACCACAGTTGTACCAAACTTATTAATCTTCAATAAGAGCCTGACGATCTCACGCGCATTAACCGGGTCAAGATTTCCCGTTGGTTCATCTGCTAACAAAATCTTTGGTTGATGAGCAAGCGCTCGTGCAATCGCCGCGCGCTGCTTCTCCCCACCCGATAATTCCTGGGGAAGATTATCGCTCTTTTTCTCCAGTCCTACAAGTTCCAGTAGTTGTGGAACAGTTTTTTCAATTTCCTTTTGGCTTTGATTGTTAACCTCCATCGCAAAAGCGACGTTCTCGTAAATAGTTTTCTGAGGCAGTAATTTAAAGTCCTGAAAGACCACCCCAATCTTGCGTCTTAAGTGGGGAACCTGATAATGCTTAAGCGTATTTAAATCAATTCCTCCAATAATCACCTTACCCTTTGTCGGTTGATCCTCCGTTAAGATCATCTTGATAATCGTTGATTTTCCTGCACCACTCGGCCCTACTAGGGAAACAAATTCTCCCGGGCGGATATGAAAACTGACGTCGTTTAAAGCAACCATTTTTTTGTCATAAACCTTAGTAACGTTCTTGAAAATTATCACTGTCTATAATTTAGAAATTATTTCTTTATTTTTCTTATATCTTCAACACAGATCCATGCAGCGGAAGAACCATAGCCAGTTTTATCAATCAAAAAGGATTTTTTAATTTTATAGGGAAATTTTAGAAAAACCAAAATACAATAATTCTTATCCTTATACTGATTATAATCACAGTTTCTTAGACAAATATTGTTCGCGAAGTTTTTGATGATGCGCTTGAACTTATCCCGATCTAGATCGTCAAACTGTAGCACTTTTGCTACTTCTGCCCTGACCGTTACTGGCCTGCCAGAATCTTTAAAATAAACATTATCTCCTCTTTTTATCCTGTCCCATGGAGCATATCTTGATTTGTACCACCTTGATTCAATAGTCTTTTTTCCACTCAATATCTTATCAATCATTCCCCATGATTTCTTCATTATTGCTATATGATCCATAGGCAATACTATTTAATTGTTCTCCAAACTTGCTTCAATAAAAGAATCTAAATCTCCATCCAAAACCTTCTCTACATTCTTGACTTCATGATTAGTCCTGTGATCTTTAACTAACTTATAAGGATCCAAAACATAAGATCGAATTTGATTCCCCCATTCTGCCGAAGAATATTCTCCCCGCAATTTGCGTTTTTCTTCTTCCTGCTTTTCTTGTTCAATCAGATGTAACCTACTTTTAAGAATCTTAAAGGCGGTTTCTTTATTCTGTAACTGCGAACGCTCGTTTTGACATGTTACTACAATTCCGGTCGGAATATGAGTGATTCGCACAGCAGAATCAGTTGTATTCACACTCTGACCCCCGTGCCCTGAAGCACGAAAAACATCAATTTTCAAATCACCCGGCTTAATTTCAATTTCCTTGCTTTCTGCTATTTCTGGGAGTACTTCTACTAAAGCGAAGGATGTTTGCCGCAGATTCTTGGCATTGAAAGGCGATTTTCTCACCAAGCGGTGAACACCCGCCTCTGTTTTCAAATAGCCATAAACACAAGGTCCCTCTGCCAAAACAACTGCTCGTTTAATCCCCGCCTCTTGCCCCTTGGTCTCTTCTAGAATCTTAACCCTAAACTTTTTCTTCTCTAGATAGCGAAGATACATCCGAAGTAACATCTCTGCCCAATCTTGAGCATCCACTCCCCCTGTCCCGGCATGGATAGCAAGAATCGCATTCGCTTGATCATACTCTCCTTTAAAAAGCAGTTTAAACTCCTCAGCACTGAAATCTTTATCAAAAACTTTAATCCGTTCCCTCAACTCATCATAAAGTGCTTGATCATGTTCCTTCTCAATTAGTTTTACAATCTCACCAAGTTCTCTTAATTCCTCTTCGTAACCATCCCATTTTTTAACTTCTTCTCTTAACCATTCTAACTTCTGACTAACTTCCTTAGCATATTTTTGATTATTCCAAAAACCAGGTTTCTCAGACTCTTTCTCTAGTTTCTCTATTTCTTTCTTTTTCTTCGCAAAGTCAAAGAAACCCCCTTGCTTTTTCAAAGCGCTTCTTTAAATCGCTCAGTTGTTTCACAAAATCATGCATAAAATCAATTACTTTTTCACTCCTTCAACCACCTCATCGAGTTCTACTCCTCGCGAGCCCTTAATTAAAACAACGTCATTCTCTTGAAGGTGTTCTCTTAAAACTTTCAAGGCCTCATCCTTATTCTTGGTATTAAAGACTTTGTCCTTAGGAAAGCCATTTTTAACTGCTTCATCAGCAATAAAATGGGCATACTTGCCAACAGTGATCAGAAGTTGTGCTACTTCCGGCACTCTCTTTCCTACTCTCCGATGCTCCCTCTCTGTATAGTCACCTAATTCTAACATATCTCCTAAAACAGCGATTCGGAAATTGCCTTTCAGTTTCCCCAAGACTTTCAAGGCCTCAATTGTAGAGGAAGCCGAGGCATTATAAGTATCATCGATAACAACCGTCTCTTTTTCTCCCTTAACAAGGTTAAGGCGATGTGGGGGTGGTTTTAGCCCCTCTAAAGATTTTGCAATCTCCTTAAAATCTATTCCCAAATAAATTCCCACTGCAATTGCCGCTAAGGCTGCATAAGCGAAATGTTCTCCAATCAGATGCGGGAGTAAAACCTTTTCCCGTTTATCTTCATAATTAAAAATAAAAGAAGTACCTTCAATCCCTGTTTCAATCTTACTTGCTCTTACTTGCGCTTCATCGCCAAGACCATAGTAAATTAAATCACCTTTCAAACCTTCCCCCATTTTTTTAACCCGCTTGTCATCAACATTCAAAATTGCTACGCCATCTTTATCTAGGGCTTTAACAAGTTGTTCTTTTTCTCGAGCCGT
>SOKK01000025.1 GCA_004374725.1 Patescibacteria group bacterium
CATGAATTCTTTGGAGGCATCAGGATCCATAAAGACAGAATAAGGATCACCAAGTAAAGCAACCATTCCTTCAATCGCCCCATAAACCATCTTCTGATAGTCCGATTCACCGCTGTATTTGGTATCAACTAAATCCCAGACTTCCCAGAAGAGGTCAAAGTCAACGGCTGTTTTCTTGTCGCGGTTAAGGACTAATTCGCCTTCTTCTAGAGCCAAAATTCCTTTCCCCACTCCAAAACCAGCTCCAAAGGCAAGGACGATCAGAACAATCACAAGGATGATTGTAAAAATCTTTCCCCCAATTCCGCCGCTGGGTTTATTTTTAATCTCAATTGTCTCTGGCATATCCTTTTATAACAATAAAACGAGCCCCTAAATGGGCGATCCTTTCTGTGTTTATTCTAGAGAATAATCTGCTCAATGTCAATTAGAAAGGTGATAGGTGATAGGTGAAAAGCAACCTGCACTTATCCCCTTTCCCCTATCACCTATTACCTAACCTAAAAAGTAATCTTGAAAATTTACTTTTTTACTTCCTTCCCACTTGATTTTAAGCTAGAACTGAAGGTAATAAAATTAATCAACCCGCCCAAATTTCATCACTGATTATCATCAAAACACTCCAAATCCATATTATCTCTGATTAAGGTTATCTTTGATTAAGCTCAACGATGAAACTTGGGCGGGAACAAAGGAGTAACAATGACCCCTCTTAAAACTCTCAACTGCCAGACTTCAGAAAAATTTCTTACCAAAATGGCAGAGGCGATTGCCCCTTTCTTGGAATTACCCCAAACTGATGGGATCAGCATTCCCCTCAAGCTAACGGTTCCCTTAACCAACCTCAAAAATTTCACCTCTGACCTTTTTGAGATTAGCGAAATCCAGATTGGGAAAAATCTTAATGGATCAGTTGTCTTCTATTTTATTGGAGAGACAGAGAAAGGATCAGGCTTTGAAATTGGCAGGATAAACCCCGAGGGAGAAGTAGAAATCAATCTTAATTACATCCTCCGTCCCCGCGATCTTAAAAACGTTCTGGCACTGATTCCGCAGAACATCGGTACTTAACTTATCAGCTTTAAATCTTCTTCACCGGAGCTAACCCCGCCACGACTTTCTTAATTCCTTTCCCCTCAAAGGCAATTGCAATCCGGTCTTTTTTTATTTCGACAATTTTTCCTTCCCCAAACTTAGGATGCTTCACCTTATCCCCGACCTCAAAGTCTGTTTCAGCTCCATCCAAGAAATTTTCCACGTCTTCAAAGGAGTTTTCTCTTTCACCAGTAGAGATATAACTTATAAGCTCCTCCGGAACATCTGCCAAGAAGCGCGAGCGAGAGTTAACTTGAATATCTCCCCAAAGCGCTCTTTTTTGCGCGCAAATTAAATAGAGATGCTTCTTTGCTCGAGTCACTCCCACATAACATAAGCGGCGTTCTTCTTCTAGATCGGAGGGATCAAAGAAAGTGCGCGAGTGAGGGAAAATTCCCTCCTCCATCCCGGCAATAAAGACCACCGGAAACTCCAGACCTTTCGCCGAATGAAGAGTCATTAGGGTCAAAGCCTTCTCATTTTCATTATAGTGATCAATGTCCGTGATCAGAGCTACCTTTTCTAGGAAAGCCCGGAGACTATCCTCTGGTTTGAGATCTTGATATTCTTTGGCGACAGTTTTAAGTTCTTGCAAGTTCTCAAAACGAATCTCACCTTCTTCCGTTCCATCCTGAAGGTAATCCGCGTAACCAGAACGATTAAGAACCTCATCAATTAAAAGCAAGACATTTTTCTTGAGTGCTAGTTTCTGAAATTTCCCTAGGAGTTTCGCAAATTTTCCCAAAGCTCTTTTTTGTTTCGGCTTAAACCTGTTTAGATTATCTTTTGATTTCAAAAGTTCTAAGAACGACTTTCCTTTTCCTCTCTTAAGCTGATGAATCTTTCTTAGGGTTTGCTGGCCGATTCCCCGCGGCGGAACGTTGATAATCCGCTCAAAGGCTACCTCATCGTTAGGATTTAAGATTAGCTGCAAATATGCCAGGATATCCTTGATCTCCGCGCGCTCATAGAAACTAATCCCACCGACAATTTTATAAGGGATATTAAAGCGCAGACAAACTTCCTCCAAAGCGCGGGACTGGGCATTTGTGCGATAGAGTATCACACAATCAGAATAATCAAATTCTTTCTTTTTCAAAAACTTCTCTACCTCACCTAAAATAAATTCCCCCTCATCCCGCTCATCCAGGGCCTCGTAAAGAAAAACTTTTGCGCCATTTCTATTTTTAGTCCAGAGTTTCTTCTCTTTACGTTCAATATTTCTCTTAATAATTTCATGGGCAGCCGCAAGGATATTTTTTGTGGAGCGATAGTTTTGCTCTAGTTTCACTATTTTCGCCTTTGGATAGTCACGCTCAAAATTTAAAATATTTTGAATGTTCGCTCCCCGCCAAGAGTAAATCCCTTGATCCGGGTCACCGACGACGCAGATATTTTTATGTTTATCAGCCAAAAGTTTCACGAGCCGATACTGAGCGTGATTTGTATCTTGATATTCGTCAATTAAGACATAGCGAAAGCGATTTTGGTACTTTTCTAGAACCTTGGGATATTTTTCAAATAACTCCACCGTTTTCATAATCAAATCGTCAAAATCTAAAGCGCTACTCTCTTTCAACTTCTCTTGATAGACCGGATAGACCTTCGCTGTTAGTTCTTGAAAAAAGTCATTCGCGAGCTCCTGATATTTTTTAGGTTCAATCAATTCATTCTTTGCTCCCGAAATATAAGCCAGGATGGACTTCGGATTAAACTGCCCCCGGTCAATATCTAATTCTTTCATCACTTTTTTTACTAGCCGAAGCTGATCATCCTGATCATAGATCACAAAGTTTTTGCTGTAACCAAGTTTTTCTATTTCCCTTCTAAGAAGATGGGCACAAAAAGAGTGGAAGGTAGAGACAAAGGGATCAATTCCCATTTTTCTGCCATCCAATGGTAGGCCCAACAGTTTATAAACTCTTTTCTTCATCTCCCCCGCTGCTTTGTTTGTAAAGGTCACTGCTAAAATTTCATAGGGCGAGGCCTTTTTCTCTTGAATCAAATAAGCTAATCTATGAGTAAGTACCCGGGTTTTCCCCGACCCCGCTCCGGCAATAATCAAAACCGGCCCTTCCGTTTGAAGGACAGCGTCTTTTTGTTTCGGATTAAGTTCGCTTAAAAGATTCATCAAGTTTAATATAGCATAAAAAAAAGCCCCTCATCAGAGCTATTTACCTTTAACCTCTACCCTTTGACCTTTAACCTTTCTTCCTCTTCCTTCTCCAATAAACCAACCCATAAACCCCTGCTGCTAAAACCAAACTAATAATAATTGCATAAATCACCGTCATAAACATACTCGCCCCTACAGGGGTAAGCCCTAAACTACTCCCGGCTGCTTGGATTCTCGTCGCAATTAAGATCGAGAATAAGGCAATCGGCAGAGTGTATTTCTTCATTTCCCTTTCGTGATTCTTAAGCATTTTTTGTTTTTGTGTTTGATCTTTTCCGTTATTCTATTATAGCAAAAAAACTGCTTCCTGTCAACAATTTTAAAGTTCCCTCACTAAAAAAAGCGGTCTTTACCGCTCCCACATCGCCTATCTCACATCTACTATCCCGCTATTTCCCATTATTCATTAGTCATTAATTGAGATCGCCTGTACAGGACACCCTTGAGCTGCCATTTTACAATCACATCTCTCACAGGCCTTCTCGTCCTTAACATATGCCTTTTCGTCATCCCTTAATTCAAAAACATCTGGGCAAACTACCACACAAGCGCCGCAACCAATACACAAATTTCGATCGATCTTTACCTTCATCTCCCTACTCCCCGATAACTTAAAGCTTGAGAGAGCCGTTTTATTCCCACTAAGTAAGCAGCAGTGCGTAAATCAGTACAGTAACGCTCTTGATACTCCCAAATACTTTCTGTTGCTTCCACCATTTTCTTTTTCAATTTCGCAAGGACTTCATCCTCCTCCCAAAAATAACCCATCCGGTTTTGGACCCACTCAAAGTAACTAACAGTCACTCCCCCAGCATTCGCCAAGATATCCGGGACGACCAAAACTTTCTTGCGGTTTAAGATTTCATCCGCATCGTTAGTCACAGGTCCATTTGCCAGCTCCAAAATTACCTTTGCTTTAATCTTATCCGCATTT
>SOKK01000092.1 GCA_004374725.1 Patescibacteria group bacterium
GCTCTTTCCCATTATGAATTCCAATTGTAAAGCCAACCATCTCTGGAGAAATAGTTGATCTCCGAGACCAAGTCTTAATTATTTCCTTACTGTGAGGCCCTAACTTCTTAAGCTTATCAAGCAAACGCTCATCAATATAAGGACCCTTTTTAAGCGAACGAGACATGTCACTAATGGTTAATGAATAATGATTAATGATTAATTTTACTAATTATTCATTATTCATTACTCATTACTAATTATTCATTATTCTACATTTTCTCCCCAGTGCGTCTTTTGACAATATAGCGATTGGAAAATTTCTTCTTTTTACGGGTTCTGTATCCCAGAGCTGGTTTCCCTGTTGGGGTCTTGGGATGTTTTAAACCAATTGGGCTGCTTCCTTCCCCGCCACCATGCGGATGATCACAAGGGTTCATTGCTTTCCCTCTCACCTTTGGCCTTCTGCCCAGATGTCTTGATCTGCCAGCTTTTCCTAACCTGACATTCTCATGATCAATGTTAGAAACTTGACCAATTGTTGCAAAACAACTTCCATCAAAGACCCGAATTTCAGAAGAAGGTAATTTCAAATGTACTTTGTCTCCTTCTTTTGCTAAAACTGTTGCAAAAACCCCTGCCGAACGAGCGATCTGCCCCCTACCACCTGTTTCTTTTGATAATTCAACGTTATAAACACCTGTTCCAATTGGAATATACTTCAACTGCAAACGATTTCCCACCGCAATCTTAGTTCTCTTCCCCATAACGATTTCACTTCCAACTTTCAAATTTTTTGGAGCAATAATATAAACTTCTTTACCATTTTGATGGCGGATCAAAGCAATATGAGCAGAACGGTTAGGATCATATTCCAAGGCAATTACCTTAGCAGGAACTCCAAAGGAAGAACGACCAAATTCAACAATCCGATAATGCTTTTTATGTCCTCCCCCTCTACGCCTCACAGTGATTCTTCCCTTTTGATTTCGACCTGCCTTAGAGGGATGGGGAGATAATAATTTTTTCTGGGGTTTCTTTTTCGTAAGTTCCTTAAAGTCAACAACCGACATCTTACGGCGCGCAGGAGTGACTGGTTTGTAAATCTTAAGTGCCATTTATCTCAAAAATTGTATTTCGACTTGAGTTCAGCAACTAAATTCTCAATCTCTTCTTCTTGTTTAGTCAAATCCTCTGACCAGCTACTAATTTGCGAATTTTTCTCAAAACTATTAATATCCTTCTTAAACTTCTCTGAATACTCACTTTGCTCATTTTCTGCTTGTCCGGTAAGTGTTTCAATCTGATCATAATTTTCCGTCTCAAGTGACTCAATCAAATCAGAGACAAACTGAGCACGTAATTCCAAGAAATCAACAAGGTCGCCATGTAGTTTACCTAAACCTGAAGGAGCATTAATCTGATTGAGCTTTTTTAAATCAGCTTCAAGTTTTTTATGGACGCTACGAGAATTTGCCAAAACGCTTTCGATCCGACTACTACCTCCCTCCTGAGTTGAGATCATATCTTCACTTAAATCATTAGCTACCGGAGCAAGCTTCTTAAAATAAACAGTAAAATTTTCTATACCTCGCAGCGTCTCGTCTACATCGTCATAGTAAATAATCAGTTTATTATGCAATTCTTTAGCTTGGCTAGGAACTTTTCTATTGTTTTCATTCGCAAGTGCACGCTCAGTCATTTCAATTGCGTCATCAATCCTTCCTGTTGTCCGATTAATAGAATTAGTCTCAAGAATTTCAAGATCTTTGAATGCCGTACTAACTTCATTAAGATCACCTTGCAACTGATTATAATCATTCACAGCCTTGGTGACATAACTTTCTACCCGATAAGGAACAAACCACTTATAGTAACCAAATGTTCCCGAAGCTGCAATCAAAGCGACTAAGATCAAAAGACCTAAGATCCATTTTTTCGAAGAACCTTTCTTCCCAGGAATCCTGCTTGAAACTTGGGTTTTTTGATTCCCACTTTCGTGGGAACAAGTCTTTTTCATTTTTACACCCCTTCAAAAACCTCGATCTTATCACCTTTTTTCAAGGTTACAATCGCTTTCTTCCACCTTGCACTAAAACCACTAACTCGTCCCCGCCTTCTCTTGCGAGATTTCACCATAATAAAGTTAACTTTTAACACTTTCACTTTATAAATTTTTTCAATTGCCTTCTTAACTTCCGAACGTGTTGCTTTAAGGAAAACCCTAAAAGCATATTTATTTTTCTCTACTAAAGCAGTTGCCTTTTCAGTGATAACTGGTTTAACAATAATTTGATTATGATCCATTTTTAGATCTTACAATGTTCAGTAACTTTTTCTAATGCCTTCTTTGTAACCAATAAAAAGGAGTGATTAAGTAAATCCAGAATATTTAATTGATCAGCAAGAATAGTTTTTATCCCCTGCAAATTATTAAATGATTTAACAAGGGATAAATTAGTTTCAGCCAGAATTATCAAAGCCCCATCATCCAAAGAAAGATTTTCAAGAATTTTCTCCGCTCCTTTTGTCTTAAACTCTTTTAATTCCAATTCATCAACCACTTTTAACTTTTCCTTTTTGACTCGGTCAGAAAGCAACATGCAAATTGCCTTTTTCCTAATTTTTTTATTTACCTTGGTCTTAAAATTACGTTCCTTCCGCGGGCCAAAAACAACTCCTCCCTTTCTAAAAATGGGGGAACGGACTGAGCCTGTTCGTGCTCTCCCAGTTCCTTTCTGGCGCCAAGGTTTCCTGCCACCTCCGCGGCGTTCACTCCTGGTTTTTGTATGAGCAACAACAGGACGCATTCTATTCTGCTGACTTGTAAGCACTCGATGAATCAAATCCTCGTCAGGCCTGATACTAAAAACATCCGGGTTGAGATCAATCTTGCCAATTACTTTACCTTCCTGATTGTATAGATTAATCTTAAACATAATTAATTCTTCTCTTTACCTTCTACTTTCTTTTTAGAATCACTCGCTATGATTTTTACCACTGACCCATTTCTTCCCGGGACACTTCCCTTAACTGCTAAAATATTCTTCCCTGAATCAATCTTTATTACTTTAAGTCCTTTAACAGTTACTTGTTTATTTCCAGACCGCCCTGCCATTTTTTTTCCCTTAAATACTCTTCCCGGATACGCACATGCTCCAGTCGAGCCAGGGGATCTCAAAACATGTCTGTGCCCATGAGATTTAGGACCTCCTTTAAAATTATATCGTTTCACCACTCCGGTGAACCCTTTACCCTTAGAGATTCCTACCACATCTACTCGGGGAACTTTTGCAAGAGTATCGACTTTAATTTCATCACCTTTCTTCCATTCTTTCTTGGAATCAAGGGGCACCTCTCCAATATAAGCAAACTGCTTTCTGGTTCCTGCCTTGTTCTGCTTAGATTTTTTTTGAAATCCTACTTGTATATTTTTACTCCCTTTCTGTGTAACAAAACAAGGACCTGCCTCAAAAAGAGTCACTGGGATACAATCTCCCTTATCATCAAACACCTCAGTCATACCTAATTTTTTACCAATAATTCCAACCATTTTTTAAAACCTAGAATTACACAAAAACTTCCGCTTTTAAGGAGGAAAGCGTTTTATTCCCATCCCGAATACAGGATTTTAAATTATATGATGACTATATTAGATTATTTACAAGGAAAAGGGATCCCTCACCCCACTAAAGCGGGGTTCGGGATAATTGTGTCAAAGCACAATTACATCTTAATCTCAATATCTACTCCTGCAGGCAAGCTTAGGTCCATCAGAGAATCAATAGTTCTGGAAGTTGGTTTTACAATATCAACAAGTCGTTTGTGTACCCGCATTTCATACTGGTCACGTGAATCTTTATGAACAAAAGTTGATTTTAAAACACATGTCTTACTCTTGGAGGTAGGAAGAGGAATTGGTCCAACAACTTCTGCTCCACTCTGCTCTGCCGCCTCAATAATTTGTTTCGTTGATTTATCAATTACTTTGTGATCATAAGCTCGAATTTTAATTCGAATTTTTTGCCTTGGGATTTCTTTTCCACCTACCGAAGTTTTAGTCCGCTTCGCAGCAGGGTGAGCGGAAGTAGGCTTCTTCCCACCCTCCTTGCTATCCTTCAAAGGAGTAGCAGAAGACGACAGTGTTGATTTCCCAACTGCTGCCGGCTTGCTTTTAGATTTAATTTTGTTCTTAACCCC
>SOKK01000105.1 GCA_004374725.1 Patescibacteria group bacterium
TAAATGGTTATTGTGACTACAAGCTTCGAAAGAAAAGTCTTAAACTTTCTAAAGAAGCACCAAAGTGGTGTTCTGGTTTTAGTTGCAGTTTTTCTATTTGTTCTAATTGCTTTAAGTCAGATTATTCCTACTCACGCAGCTCTAAACTCAAAGGAAAGACCAAAAGGCGGCCAGTTTCTTGATCATGTTACAACTAAGATTGCAGTTTCTTTTGATGGCCAAAATTATAATTTCTTTACCCGCGCGGACAATCTTGGGCATGCTTTCAATCAACAAGGATTATTGTTAGACAAAAGAGATCGGGTCGAACCTGGTTTTAAAACCCAGCTCACTGGAGGAGAAATTTCAATTGAAGTAGAAAAAGCAAAGCCAGTTAAGGTTGTTGACAATGATTTACGTTTTGAAACTAAGACCTGTGGAGAGACGGTAGGCGAGATTTTAAATAATCTTAAATTGAAAGTTTACAAGGAGGATATTGTAATGCCGCCGGAGGATACCGTTTACATGCGGGGGACAGAGATTGTGATTGAAAGGGCAAAGCGGATTTTGGTGATTCGTCATGATTCAGAGAAGAGAATTAGAACTAACGCTGGAAATGTCCTAGATGCCTTGAAGGAAATGGGGATCACGTTGAAACCGGGGGAATTGGTGAAGCCGGAGTTAGACAAGAGCATTGTTGACCGAATGGTAATTCATATTTTTGGTGAGGGTGAAGATATTCTTGTTGAACGTGTTCCAATTGCTTATAATGTGATTTACAGGGACGATCCAAATCTCTTTGTTGGGGAACAGATGATTGTTCAGAAGGGGAGAGATGGAGAGAAGGAGCAAACTTTGAAGATTGTTCGTCAGAATGGAAGGATTATCAAATATCAAGTGATGAAAGAAAAAATCTTAAGAAAACCACGCTCGGCAATTATCAGGCGGGGGACAAAAGTTGGTGGGGTGAGTTTGACAGGGACGGCAACTTGGTATGGGCCAGGTTTCTATGGGAAAAATACGGCGAACGGAGAAATTTTAGATAAAACTTCTTTGACTGCAGCGCACCTAAGTTTACCTTTTGGAACCCGGGTGAAAGTGATCAATCTTCAGAATGATCGCTCTTGCATTGTCCGAATTAACGACCGGGGACCATTTGGTTGTAGTCATATTATTGACTTGAGTGTTGCCTCCAAGAATGCAGTTGGGATGGGAAGCGTGGCACTTATTAGGTTAGAGGTTTTGCGTTAAGAAAGCTATTATTTGCTATAATGAATAGGCAATAGTTTACACTGATTGCCTATTATATTACCCAAATGCCTGAAATCTATCTTAAAAAAAGCCTAGGTCAGCACTTCTTAAAGGACAAAAAAGTTGTTGCTGAAATTATTCAAGCGCTTAATCTAAATAGTAATGATCAAGTTCTTGAGATTGGTCCCGGAACTGGGATTCTAGCAGAAAAGATCCTACCCGAAGTTAAAGAGCTAATTGCTGTTGAGAAGGATGATCGGTTTGTAGAATTACTCTTTGAGCGTTTTGGTGGAAAAGACAATTTTGAAGTGATTCACTCGGACTTTTTAAGGTTAGACCTCGATGAACTGAAGCTCGATCAGAGAAACTTTAAGCTAGTCGGTAACCTTCCCTATAACCAAAGCAAGCCAATCTTAAGAAAAATTCTCGAATCTAATCTAGAGCCAGAGCTGATTGTAGTGATGTTACAAAAAGAAGTTGCCGAAAAGATTTTAGACCAAGAAAAGGGAAGTATTCTCGGTCTGATGACACAATTTTTTGCGGAACCAGAACTAGTGGCTAGTGTTTCAAGAGAAGCTTTTTCCCCTAAACCAAAAGTAGACTCTAAAGTAATTAGACTAATTACTAGAAAAGAATCTCTCATTGATTCCAAGGACCAAGTAAAGTTTTTTGGCTTAATTAAAAAAGGCTTCCTGCATCCGCGCAAGAAGCTTTTAAATAATTTACCGGAACTTTCCAAATCAGACTTAGAAAAGATAAACCTCAAAGAAACTGTGCGTCCGGAAGAATTAAAACTAGAACAATGGCTAGAGCTATTTAAGTCTATTAAATCTAACTGATCTCGGGAACTCTTTCTATTGCACCTACTTTTTTCTTTTCGATTTCCTCCACCATCACAAAATCCTTTGTGATTTTAATAATTTTATTCCAGGGAATTAACCGTTCGCTTTCCAAAAATCCCTTCAAGGGGCTTATTTCTACAGAGATTCGGCTAAGATAGTAAGTTTCAAGGTCAAGAGTCAAATCAATCACTTTACCAATCGTTTGTATTTTCTGATTAACTACCTTTTGATCAAGGATTTTGATTTTTTGTTTAATCACTTCATAAGCCCGGACGATCTCTTTTGGTTCCACAAAGGTATTTTTTGAAGGGATAACAATAAACTCTTGATACCAACCGAGGATGTCTGGAGGAAAGAGAGCTTTAAGAGGACTAAAAAATCCTGTCTTTACAAGAAAGCACAGGATTTTGCCTTGATCAGGATCGATCACGACCTCTTCAAGATCTCCAACTTTTCCTTTATCTTCTGTAGCAACCAGGGTGATGCCCTTGATTGAACTGAAGTTAATTAACATAAAATAGTCCTCCGTTCTTGAATGCCTTTTCGCTTCATTAGTTAATCCAGATGCAACCCAAAGGACAGTTCTCAGCACACTCCCCGCAACCGGTACAATTTTCAGGCAGATCAACGTATACTTTCACTTGACCATCTTCCCATTCTCGCATCTTAAGAACATTATATTTACAAGCCTTGATACAATTACCACAATTGTTACAAACGCTATAGTCAATTTCCGGTGTCATGTTTTGATCCATGTCTTTTTTAAATAATACTCCTTTCCCATCATAGCATAAGATTAATGATTAATGTATAATGGGTAATGAATAATGAGTAATGAATAATGACTAATGGATAATTAATCATTAATCATTAGTCATTAACCATTATTTTTATGTCTATAATTCAGGCGATTGTTTTAGGCTTAGTCCAGGGGATAACGGAGTTTGTTCCAATTAGCTCTTCGGGGCATTTGGTAATTATTCGTGACGTTTTGGGTTGGGAAGACCCGGGGTTGTTTTTTGACGTTGTTCTACACGCTGGGACTTTGATTGCAATTTTAGTTTATTTCAGGAAAGAATGGCTACGTTTAGTTAAAATGATACCAGATTTCCTGCGCTCGTTTTCAAAGAGAGCTGCTTTACCCCCAGAGGAATTTCTCCTTTCTAAGATTATCATTGCAATTGTTCCTGCAGCGGTGATTGGATTTTTCTTCGAGGGATTCTTGGAGAAATATTTCCGGAATCTTTTTGTAATTGCAGGTTGGATGATTGTGATGGGGATTGTTTTTATCTTTACGGAGTCAGTTGCGCGTTTGCACAAACGCTTGAATGAGGTCACGGCCTTAGATTCTTTGACAATTGGAATTGCTCAGGTTTTTGCTTTGATTCCAGGGGTTTCACGTTCTGGAATTACAATTAGCGCAGGTCTCTTAAGGGGAATCAAGCGTTCGGTAGCAGCAAAGTTTTCTTTTATGCTTGGGGCACCATTGATATTAGGTGCAGTTATTTTTGAGTTTATAAAATTTTTGCGAGATGGAGGAGCAACAGAAAGCATTTGGTTTTTTGTAATTGGTTTTTTAGTTGTGGTTGTCGCAAGTTACTTCGTGATTAAATTTTTGATTGGTTTCCTAAAAAAACATTCGCTTTTTGCTTTCTCCTATTATTTATTTGCCTTAGGAATTATTCTAATTGTCTGGGGAATCATCGGGAATATGTAGGATGTAGTATGCGGAATGCCTGCCTGCCTGCCGGCCGGCAGGCGGTATGTAAAAAATCAACATTCCACATCCCTCATCCCGCATACTCCATAATGTAATTTCATGTTTGCCGAAATCATAGAATTTGTCAGTGCATTTGTTATCAACCTGATTTCTGATTTGGGTTATTTTGGGGTGGTAGTTGCGATGGGGATTGAGAGTGCCTGTATCCCTTTACCCTCAGAGATTATTTTGCCCTTCTCAGGGTTTTTAGTTTATGAGGGCCAATTTAATCTTTGGTTTGCGAGCTTGGCAGGGACAATTGGATGTTTAGTTGGTTCCCTGGTGGCCTATTATGTCGGGATGTGGGGTGGTCGGCCTTTG
>SOKK01000090.1 GCA_004374725.1 Patescibacteria group bacterium
AAGATGGAGTGAAGTCAGAGAGTATTGGTGAGGATGAGGAGCGAAGGGTAATGATTAGTCCAGAGAAGATGGAATAGGAAATATTTTTAACCAAAGTAAAAAGCGCTCTAAAAGAGCGCTTTTATTGACACTGGATGTTCTCTTGACTGGCCGATGAGCGAGTTAAAAAATGACCGCTTCTATTGTCACCGCTATCATCACAAGGTTTAGTAATGCGCTGACTATAAAGATGGTCAGACAAAATCCGCGGAGGCGGGACCCCCTCTTACAATACAGTCCTCCTATTCCCCACATTACCCCGAACATAAAGAGTAAGAGAGAGGTGAGAAGAGAGGCAACTATGTCCACCGCGTCTATCACTATCGCATCCATAAACCTGTCCTTTCGTCGACACCTGGCTGTTTTTATTTAAAAGTTACTTTCCGAAACTCTAAAACATAGCACAAATTATTACTACCGTCAAGATCAAAAACGGACCCCTAATATAGAGAGGCCTGTTTTTTGATACTTACCTAAAGTAAAAAGCGCCTCGAAAGGCGCTTTTAAAATGCTCTATGGTGATTGAGTAGCAGAGGAAGAGTATTTCCTCCACATCTGCAGGAAGACTATATCAGAGAGGAACTTCTCTGTCTGAAAGACAGACGCATTTTCCACGTCCTCGTCCTCCTGAGAAAAATTCCACTTCACGATGTTGCCTTCCTCACCCCAGATAGTTCCGAGGTTATCAGCGAGATGCTGGGACTTAGCTGCTTCCCAGATAGTAGTACAAATCCCAGGGAACCAATTCCCTTCTCTTGCCTGGCCGCGCAACTCCCAGGAAACGAGCATCTCATTAAGGGGAGGATCTCCCCACTCCTCTCTCGGAAACGTTGACACAACCTCAGGGGACGTCGTGAGTAGTCGAAAGAGGTGATCACGAAACTCTTTCTTGTTACCCTCTTGGTTATCAGCAATGTCCACAAGTACGATCACTACTGGGACGAGGCGATCATTAAGAGAAGCCTCCGCCCAGCGAACCGTAACGACAGCGTCAACCTCCGCACCCCTAAGCTCCTGCCCCCCATAAAGGTAAAGAGTGACAAGGGCAGCGAGTAATAAGAGAGCGGTGAGTAATAAGGAACACTTCCAAGGTGAACTCATCTTTACCTCCTTGACATCTATAAGTCCATGGAAGAAATCCAGCGTTAAATTTCTAACTCTAAATCTAAAATCAAGAGTTCATCTATGATCCCAAATTAAGAGCTAGAAAAATACCGTATTAGAGCCAAATAATACCAATTTTCAAGATACATTTTGTATTACTCTTCTTGAGAATACAATATAGCATAAAAAGTGGTTATTGTCAACACCAGAAAATGTTGAATTCACAAAAACAGACCCCTAATATAGAGAGGTCTGTTTTTGTTATATCTAAAAGTTCCTTTAGGCTTAAATTTTCTTCGCCCCTACTAACTTCACAAATTCCTTTCCCTCAACAGTTTCCTTATCAACCAATCTCTTCGTCAGTTTCTCTAACTTTGGCTTATTTTTCTTCAATAAACTAAACGCCTTTTTATAGGCTTTATTAATAATCCTTTGAATTTCATAGTCAATCTTGGCTGCGATTTCTTCGCTATAAGCTTTATGCTCGCCTAGTTCACGCCCTAAGAAAACTAATTCTTCCTTATGGCCAAAAGTTAAGGGCCCCAAATCACTCATTCCATATTCCTTGACCATTTCACGAGCGATCTTGGTTGCCTTGCGTAAATCGTTCTCCGCACCAGTAGTTACTTCTCCAAAAACTAACTTCTCTGCTGCCCGTCCTGCAAGCAAAGCCGCAAGGTCGTCATCAAACTTGGACTGCGACTGAAGGTAGATATCCTTCTCTGGCAAGTTCCAAGTGTAACCTGCCGCCATTCCTCGAGAAATGATTGAAACCTTATGAACAGGGTCACACCTTGGAAGCAAATTCGAAACCAAGGCATGCCCGGCCTCGTGATAAGCAGTGATCTTTTTTTCTTCCTTGCTCAAAATGTGAGTTTTACGCTCCGGTCCCAACATCACCTTCTCCGTTGCTTCTGAAAACTCCCGCATCCCAACTTGCTGTTTGTCCTTCCTGGCTGCTAAAATTGCTGCTTCATTCACGAGGTTAGATAAATCTGCTCCTGAGAAACCAACCGTCTGACGAGCAATTCTTCTTAAGTTCACTGTACTAGCCAAGGGTTTTTTCAGAGTGTGAACCTTTAGGATTGCCTCGCGTTCTTTAAGATCTGGTATGTTAATTACTACTCGGCGATCGAATCTACCCGGTCTTAAGAGCGCCGGGTCTAAAATGTCAGGGCGATTCGTTGCTGCTATCACAATTACATTGACATCTGTACTAAAACCGTCCATTTCGACCAGGATCTGATTTAAGGTTTGCTCGCGCTCATCGTGACTTCCTCCCAGACCTGCTCCGCGCTGGCGACCAACAGCATCAATCTCATCAATAAAGATAATACAAGGAGTATTTTTCTTGGCCTTATTAAAGAGATCACGAACGCGGGAGGCACCAACCCCCACAAACATCTCCACAAACTCTGAGCCCGAGATATTAAAGAAAGGGACCTTGGCTTCACCAGCAACCGCCTTTGCCATTAAGGTCTTCCCTGTCCCCGGTGGACCAACCAAAAGGACACCTTTAGGAATCTTTGCTCCAATTCTGCGAAACTTCCCAGGGTGCTTTAAGAAATCAATTACTTCATAAAGTTCTTGCTTGGCTTCTTCAGCACCAGCAACATCTTTAAAGGTTATCCGTTCCTTCCCATTCTGCTGCGCTAGACGAGCCTTGCTTTGGCCAAAAGAAAGTGCCTGTGAGCTTCCCTTCTGCGCCTGACGCATAATGAACCAGAAAAACCCAATCAAAAGCAAAAATGGCAAGAAATTAATTAAAAGCGTCAGCAATAAACCACTGTCACCTTTGTTCTTGACATCAATTTCAACCCTATCTGGATCAATCCCATATTCTGTTAGGGAAACTTTCTCCTCTTTCTCAGAAATTCTCTTTTCACCATTCTTGAGATCAATTTTTAACTCATCACCCTTAACAGTAACTCTCTCAACATCCCTTTGATTCACCATTTCTACTAAGGCCGTCAAAGAAATCTCCTCCGGTTTTTCCTCCGAAGGATTAAACAAGGCATACATCCCAAACAAGATTAAAAGCACAATTAAGATATAGGCGCTATTACGAATCAGACTTGTTTGCATAACGAAAACTATTAACTCTGAACTTTGAACTATGAACTATGAACTATTTTGATTCTACCACTCCTAAGCTCGATTTTCAATCCACCGGGAAGGGCTTTTTGCTTATTCCCAACACCTTTCCTAAGAACAGAAATAACCTCTTCCCAGTGAACCAGCTTAATTCCTGTGAGATTACCTCTAATTTTCAGCACTGCCTGGCGTAAAGTCTCATACTGCAGGGCTGGATCAAGCTTCAACCACTTTTTATAATCTAAGACTAAGTCACTTTTAGTATCTTCCAAAATTAGCTTCTTTAACTCCTTTTGAGCTGATTTCTGGATAAAATCATAATCTCTTTGCGCAAGCTTTCCTAATCTCTTAAGATTCAATCTGAGATCAGGACTATACTTCTCCAAAAAAGGTAGGATCTGATGACGAACTTGGTTACGAAAGAATTTTTTGTCATAGTTAGACCGGTCAACATGAAATTCTACCTTATTTTCTTTACAATAGTCAAGGATTTCTTGGCGATTAAAGTCTAAGAGGGGACGAACGATCTTGCCGCGTTCTTTTAACATTCCCCTAAGGCCTCGCAAACCTGCCCCCCGCAAGATCCGCATCAGAACTGTTTCTACTTGATCATTTAAAGTATGAGCAAGAACAACTTTATCGGCCTTGTATTTCTTCCTAGCTTCCTCAAAAAAATCGTAGCGAATTTTACGAAGTTTCGCTTCCAGATTAGAATCACTCAAAGAAAAACCCTTGACTTCCTTAACTTTACATGCTAGATTGTGTTGTTTGGCGAAATTTTCCACCAGCTTTTGGTCCGCGTCCGAGTCCTTTCCTCGCAGTTTATAGTTAAC
>SOKK01000016.1 GCA_004374725.1 Patescibacteria group bacterium
AACTTGCAAAACATTCCTACTCGTACTACCTTTGGTGAAGAAATCCGCAAGGCCATTCGAGCGAAGGATGGTTGTGAATTAATCTCGGTGGATTACTCCCAGATTGAATTAAGGGTGGTGGCTTGTATTGCAAAAGAGCAAGAAATGTTGAAGAACTTTGAAGATGGCGGTGACATTCATACCAAGACGGCGATCAAGATCTTTAATGTGAAAGAGGATGAAGTTAGTAAGGAAATGCGCAGGCAGGCAAAGGTAGTCAATTTTGGAATTCTCTATGGAATAAGTGCTTTTGGTCTTGCACAAGGAGTGGATGTTGACCGCCATATGGCGGGGGAGCTAATTAAGAACTACTTTAAGGCCTTCCCCAAGATTAGGGATTATGTTGATTCGATTAAAAAATTAGCTCAAAAACAGGGCTATGTAGAAACGATTTTTGGCAGAAGGCGTTATTTACCAAATATTGATTCTGGGATCCCAGCCCTCAAAAATGCCAGTTTCCGGACTGCAATTAACATGCCGATTCAAGGAACGGCGGCGGACATTATTAAATTAGCAATGATTGAATTATTCTACCAATTAAATAAGTCTAGATTGGAAAGTAAGTTGCTTTTACAGGTTCATGATGAATTGCTCCTGGAGGTTCCTAAGAGGGAACTAGAAAAAGTAGCAAAGCTAGTCAAGAAAGTAATGGAAGATGTCGTCACTACTTGTGTGAAATTTGAGGTGGATTTAAAACATGGAAAGAATTGGGGAGAAATGAAACAATGAATAATGATTAATGATTAATTAAAAATTATTCATTATTCATTACTCATTACTCATTAACTTGTGCCTGAGCTTCCGGAGGTCACAACAATTGTTGAGGGACTGAGAAAGAAAGTGATTGGGAAAAAGATCACGGATGTTTGGTGTGATCATCAGAAAATGATTCAGAATTCAGAATTCGGAATTCAGAAAGTTATCGATGCGAAAATTGTAGACGTTAAGAGAAGAGCTAAATATATCATTATTGATTTAGGTAATGGTCTATCAATGGTGATGCATTTGCGGATGACCGGACACTTGCTTTATCGCCCCTTAGACAAATCTAAATATTCCAAGGCACTGGATGACCCTTATAATCAATTCGTTCATTTTAAGCTTAAGCTAGATGATAATCACGAACTGGCTTTTTCAGACCTGCGCAAGTTTGGGACAGTGGAAGTAATGTCTATTCCTAAGGTTAAAAATTATTTTGAGAATAAAGAGATTGGTCCTGAGCCTTTGGATGAGTCATTTACCTACGAGGTTTTTCTAGGGCGAATCAATCGGAAGAAGGGAGCAATCAAAACGGTTCTGATGGACCAGACCGTGATTGCTGGAATCGGAAACATCTATGCCGATGAAATTTTGTTTGAGGCGGGAATTCATCCCAAGTGCAAAGTGAACCAATTAAATAGCGCTGAACTTAAAAAGATCTATGAGGCAATTAGAAAAGTTTTAAAGGAAGCAGTTAAGTTACGGGGAACAAGCATTTCAGATTTCCGAGATCTTTCAGGGGAAAGAGGAAGTTTTGAAAAAGCACTTAAAGTCTATCGGCAGACAGGAAAACCATGTTCCAAGTGTGGGACTAAAATAGAGCGGATTGTGGTCGGACAGAGGGGAACCCACTTCTGCCCAAAATGTCAAAAATAGCATCATGCTAATATTTTTCTACGGAGAAAATACATTTGATTCCCAAAAGAAACTCTTGGAATTAAAAGAGCGCTTTTTGCGCAAAGATCAAGATGGGATAAATCTTGTCGAAAAAGAGGGAGCAGAGTTAACCGGAGCTGACTTTGAGAAGGAGATTGCCACGGTTCCATTTTTGGGCGGGAAACGTTTGGTGGTTATTAAAAACTTGCTTTTGGAGAATAAAGACAAAAAGATTTTGGCAGGAATTGAAAAGCGATTTGAGAGTATCCCCCAGGAGACAGTAGTAGTTTTTTATGAGCGTGGGGTGCCTGATAAAAGATTGAAATTGTTCAAAGAACTTCGGAAAAAAGCGGAGACCGAAGAATTCATCTTGCCCCAGGGTTATGATTTGAATTCCTGGATTGAGCAAGAGGTGAAAAAGCAGGGAGGAAGCATCCAGAGGGTGGCTCTGAATAAACTGGCAGTTTTTGTCGGCAATGACCTTTGGCAGTTGCACAATGAAATTAAAAAACTTTTGGCCTATGCAGACGGAGAAGAAATTAAATCCGAGGATATAGAATTACTTGTTCAAGCAAAAGTTGATGAAAATATTTTTCGACTAACAGATGCTTTTGGAAGAAAGAATAGAAAACAGACCTTGGAAATTTTAGGGGAGTTTTTAGGTCTGGGTTTTAAAAGTGAATATCTTGTTGGAATGTTAGCGGGGCATCTTCGAAATTTGATCCAGATTAAGGAGTTGAGTGAGAAGGGATTTCCACTTAATCAAATTCAGCAAGAAACAAAGATTCATCCCTATGCAATTAAGAAATCTTTGGAGCAAATAAAATTTTTTACTTTAGGAAATTTAAAAGAACTTTACCAAAAACTTTTTGAGTTGGATGAGAAAATCAAACGTGGTCAAGTTAAGAGTGATGTTGCTCTGGAGTTGCTCCTGGCTTCTGCTTGATTTCTGGGGTGATTTAAATTACAATGACCCTGAGGGGCTTCCCTCTTTTTGTTTATGAGGTGGTAAAAATGCCGATTCTCCCCAATGCTAAAAAACGACTTCGCAGGGACAGGCGTAAAGCACGCTATAATTTAGAAGTGAAAAATAGGGTTAAGGCGATTATTAAAACCGTTCGTGATTTTGTTACGAGCGGTGAAGTTGAAAAAGCCAAAAAAGAGCTTCCCAAGGCCCAAAAAATTATTGATAAGGCTGCTAAGAAAAATATTGTCCATAAGAAGAATGCTGCTCGCAAGAAAAGCCGCTTAGCAAAGTTAGTTAGTGGCGCGGGTAAGAAAAAGGCTCCTAAGCCTAAGTCAAAATAAGCTGATTTAAAATATCAAAAAAGCACCTTTTTCCGGAGGTGTTTTTTTTATTAATTAGGAGTTAATTATGTTTTTGGAATAATTTTGTAGAGTAGGGACTCAAGATTTTGAGCCACCACTTATTAACGTTTTATTCCACCTTTCCGCCTTTGATCTCTCTTTCCTGATAAGTACGAATCTGTTTCAAAACAAACTTTTCTGCTTCTTTGATATCTTTGTCTTGTAAAACAAATCCTGCGGCACCGGTGTGTCCGCCACCACCGAATAATCCTGCTATCTTAGCAGCGTCAATGCCTTCACGGGTGCGGATACTTCCGTGAATCATGCGCGGTTCTTTCTCAGATAGAAGTAGAACAATATTAGTGTCAGGCGCGCTGCTTAAAAGGTCATTGATTAGCCCGGTGGTATCTTCTTTGGTAGCGTTTGCTTCCTCAAAATCCTTATGGTTTAAGGTTGTCCAGACCAAGCTGTGCTTGGCGTCGCGCTGAATATCTGTAAGAGCTTTACCCCAGAGTTTGAGCATTGAGAGGGGTTTGGTCTTAAAGACGTGCTGGATGATTTCCTGCTGATGAGCGCCAAGGCCGATCAATTGGGCAGCAATACTCAGGGATTTTGGAGTGGTGTTTGAGTTTTGGAAACTGCCGGTGTCGGTAATAATTCCGGTCAGTAAACAAGTGGCGATTGTTTCGTCAATTGTTTTTTCACCGAAAGATTCAAAGAGGGCAACGAGGATTTCGCAGGTGGAGGTGGCGGTTAGATCGACGAGGTTGATTTTACCGAAGTATTCATTGGAAGCGTGGTGGTCAATGTTGATAGTTGGCAGATTGAAGAAAAGCTCAGTGTTCTGATCATACATTTCTCCTAACTGCTCAATGTTTGCAGCGTCGAGCATCAGGATTAAATCAAAAGGCGGTTTGCCTTCATCAAAGGTTAATTGAGAAGGGTCTAGTTTGCCTTCTTTGGGGGTGATGATGATTTTAAGCTTCTTGTCTATGATGTTGTAGCGGAGTTTGTCAACT
>SOKK01000006.1 GCA_004374725.1 Patescibacteria group bacterium
CCTATAACCTAATTTCATGAGAAGAGAGCCAGAAGTGACCGAGAATGCCCTAACCGTGCTCAAAGAGCGCTATTTCAAAAAAGACGAAAATCGCAAACCAATTGAAAACGTCAAACAAATGTTTGAGCGGATTGCTAAGAATATTGCCCAAGCAGACAAAAATTATGGGGCAAGCGATGAAGAAGTTAAAAAAACCACTGATCAATTCTATGAACTGACAGCCAGCTTGGACTTCATGCCAAATTCCCCCACCTTAATGAATGCTGGCAAACCACTCCAACAACTCTCAGCCTGCTTTGTCCTCCCAATTGAAGACGATATGGAAAGAATTTTTCAAACAGTTAAAGATACCGCCATGATTCACAAAAGTGGCGGTGGGACCGGGTTCTCTTTCTCCAGATTACGGCCTTCCCGAGACACCGTCAAGAAAACAGGCGGGGTTGCCTCGGGCCCAATTTCCTTTATGCGAATCTTTAACGCTGCCACAGAAGAAATTAAACAAGGAGGGACCAGAAGAGGCGCTAACATGGGAATTTTACGCGTTGATCATCCTGACATCTTACATTTCATCAAATGCAAATCCGATCCCACCCAACTGAACAATTTCAACATCTCTGTCGCAGTGACCGAAGATTTTATGAAGGCCCTAGAAGAAGGTAAAGAATATGACTTAATCAACCCCCGTGACAAAAAGAAAGTAAAATCTCTCAAAGCACGGGAAGTTTTTGACTTGATTGTAAAAATGGCTTGGAAGAACGGCGAGCCAGGAATTATTTTTCTCGACCGGATGAACAAAGATAACCCCACTCCCAAGATAGGAGTGATTGAATCCACCAACCCCTGCGGTGAACAACCACTTCTTCCTTATGAATCTTGTAACTTAGGATCAATTAATCTTAAGCAAGTAGTCAAGGATAGAGAAGTTAACTGGGATCACTTAAGAAAAATTGTCTATACCTCTGTGCATTTCTTGGACAATGTGATTGATATGAATAAATATCCTATCGAAGTAATTGAAAAGAACACTAAGAAAAACCGCAAAATTGGGCTCGGGGTAATGGGATTTGCTGAAATGTTGTTTTTACTAGGGATTCCCTACAACTCCGAGGAAGGGATCCAAATTGGAGAGAAGGTAATGAAGTTTATCGACGACGAAGCCCGTAAAGCATCTGAAATCCTAGCTGAAAAACGCGGTTCCTTTCCAAATTTCAAAGAGAGTACTTACAAAAATGATAAACCAATTCGTAACGCCACCCGCACCACAATCGCTCCCACTGGTACAATCAGTATTATCGCTAACTGCTCTTCAGGAGTAGAGCCACTTTTCGCAATTTCTTTCATCAAGAATGTAATGGACAATGTAAAACTTTTTGAGACAAACAACGTCTTTGAAAAAATTGCCAAAGAAAAAGGATTTTATAGCAAAAAGTTAATTGAAAAAATTGCTGATGAGGGAGGAGCTATCTCTCACTTAGACGAAGTTCCCGAGGAAATGAAAAAACTTTTCGTTGTTGCTCATGATGTCGCTCCAGAATGGCACATTAAAATGCAAGCGGCCTTCCAGAAATACACCAATAATGCCGTTTCCAAAACCGTTAACTTCCCGAGTGAAGCAACAGAAGAGGATATCAGAGAGGTTTACCTTCTTGCCCAAAAACTTGGCTGTAAAGGAGTAACTGTTTACCGTGACGGCAGCCGGGATATGCAAGTGCTTCAGACCAAAAAAAGCAAAGAAAGCAAGGCCGCCGAGAAAGCCGTTGTTGCTCAAGGAATCGTCCCCAGAAAAAGACCAGAAATCGTTACCGGGAAAACTTACAAAATGAAAACTTCCTATGGTAACTTATTTATCACAGTTAATAATGATGAAAAAGGCAAACCCTTTGAAGTCTTTACTAACATTGGCAAAGCGGGAGGGTTTTTCGCCGCTAAAACCGAGGCAATTAGTCGTATGATTTCGTTGGCCCTTCGTTGTGGAATCAAACCCGAAGAAGTTATTTCGCAATTAAAAGGAATCCGTGGACCAATGCCAACTTGGACTAAAGAAGGCACGATTCTTTCCCTCGCAGATGCAATTGCCAAGACTATGGAAAAACACCTCAAGAAAGATGAGCAAAAATTAGATCTGGAGTATGAGCAAAACAGGAAAGAAAAAACTGCCAAGGCCAAAGTAGATAATGGGTCCTTGGCAGATGCCGGAATTGCCCCAGAGTGTCCGGAGTGCGGAGGAATTTTGGAGCACGAGGGTGGGTGTGTTATTTGTCGGGGTTGTGGGTATTCGAAGTGCTCATAGCTGTCATTGCGAGGAGCCCCGCACTGCGGGGCGACGCGGCAATCCCGTGAGGACATAGACAGCCCAAACCTGACGGGATTGCTTCGCCGCCGCCTACAGCGGACGACTCACAATGATATTATTAAAAAGGGACTATGCAAAAAGACTACTTTATCTATATCTTAACTAACAAAAGAAATACCACTCTTTACACAGGAACCACAAGTGACCTGATTGGAAGAACCTATCAACATAAAATGAAAGTTGTCAAAGGATTTTCACAAAGGTATAACCTAGAAAAATTGGTATACTATGAAGTCTATGAAGATCCTGATGGCGCTATCGAGAGAGAAAAACAAATTAAAGCCGGATCAAGGAAAAAGAAAATTGAATTAATTAATAGTACCAATCCTGAATGGAGAGATCTATACGAAGACCTAGTATCAGACTCAATAACAGAACCCTATGACATAATGGAACCTGACGGGATTGCTTCGTCGCCTCCCACAAAGCGGGAGGACTCCTCGCAATGACACTATGAAAAAAGGAATCACTCAAATTTACACCGGTAATGGTAAGGGCAAAACTACCGCTGCCTTGGGCTTGATGCTAAGAGCAGTGGGCAGTGATCTTAAAGTAGCAATGGTTCAATTTTTGAAAGGAAACAAAGATAGCGGAGAAATCAAACTGATTGAAGAAAGATTCCCTGAAATAGAAGCTTACCAATTCGGCACCGATCGCTTTATTACTAAAAACAATATCCAGGAAGAAGACCGAAGAAAGGCCGAAAACGGCTTCCTGAAAGCAAAAGAGTTAGTTACTAGTAAGGAATTTGATTTGATTGTCTTGGACGAAATTAATGTCGCAATCTATTTTGGAATTATAGATAAAAAAGAAATTGCTGAACTAATCAAAAACAAACCCCAGAACCTCGAGCTTGTTCTTACTGGTCGCTATGCCCCCAAGGAAATTATCAACCTCGCAGAACTAGTCACTGAAATGAAAGACATTAAACACCCTTATAATAATGGACTGCAGGCGAGGAAAGGGATAGAATACTAGGTAAAAGGTTAGAGGGTAGAGGTAAGAGGTATTTTAACCTATTACCTTTAACCTATTACCTTTAACCTAATTAAGTGTACTCAAAAAAAGTAGAAGAACATTTTTTTCACCCCCACAACGTTGGCGAGATTAAAGACGCTGACGGTGTTGGAAAAGTCGGCAATCCTCGCTGCGGCGATATTATGAAAGTTTTTATTAAAGTAAAAGACGACCGAATTGAAGATATTAAATTTAAAACTTTTGGCTGTGCGGCAGCAATTGCTACTACCTCCGTAATGACTGATTTGGTAAAAGGAAAAACTATTCAAGAAGCTCTTAAGGTAACTAATCGGCAAATTGTTGAAGAACTGGGAGAGCTACCCCCAATCAAACTACACTGCTCCGTCCTCGCGGCAGATGCTTTAAAAGCTGCAATTTCAGATTATCAAAAGAAAAAATCATAACTAATTGAGAACAATGGGTTATCGAATCTTGTTTCTACCTTTGGTCTTAATCGCAATTTTTATTGTCGCCGGTTGTAGCTTCCCAAACCTCAATACCGAAGAGCAACAAACAGAAACTCTTAACAAACCTTCTTTTGATTTTGAACTCAATGACCTAGAAGGAGACATAATCAAGCTCTCTGACTATAAAAATCAAAAAGTAGTGATTCTGAACTTTGGTGCA
>SOKK01000039.1 GCA_004374725.1 Patescibacteria group bacterium
GTAGATAAGAAGGGCTTGGAGAGCTTGGTCATGATGGGGGTTGCTGACAAGCGTACTGTGCCATTAACGACAGAGGAGACAATTGATCGCTATCTCGCAGTTTCTCCTTCTACAGATAGAGCGGTTTTCAGCCGTCAGTCGGGAAAAACTAGCAGTCTGATTAGCTTTGATCTAGCTACTCAAGAAGAACAGGAATTAATTCCCTCGCAGTATAATCCGTTGAGTAGCGATGTAAAGTAAATTTTTAACTTTTTACCTTTTAAACTTTTAACTTTGAAAAAGAAGGGACTAAAATTTAAAGACTGGCCGCTTTTGAATAAACCGCGGGAGAAAATGTTGAGATATGGAGAAAAGAAACTGTCGGTAGTAGAACTACTGGCAGTTTTAATTGGCGTTGGTACGAGAGATTTGAATGTTTTAGATTGTGCTGGCAGAGTTCTTGCTTTTTGTGGGGGAGTAAAAGGATTGCGGAAAATGAAATTATCTTCATTATTAAAAACAAAGGGGTTGAGTCTTGCGAAAGCAGCGCGCTTGAAGGCAGCGTTGGAATTAGGCAAGAGATTGTCTCAGGAAGATACACCTGCTCAAAAGGTTATAAGCTCTGCTTCTGATTTGGTGGATTTTTATCTTGCTGAAACTAGGAATTTGAAGCAGAGCACCTTCTATCTTGTTCTATTAGATGGTAGAAATAAGATAATTTTTGAAGAGGAAATTTTTCGAGGAACACTAACTGGATCTCAGGTTCATCCTCGGGAGATTTTTGGGAGGGCTACAGAGGAACGTGCAGCAGCAGTGGTTGTTTTACATAATCATCCCTCAGGAAATTCTCGGCCCACAGGTTCAGATCTTAAAACGGCTAAGCGATTAAAGCGAGCAGGGGGAATTTTAGGGATTTTATTATTTGATTATATTGTCTTAGGAAAAGATAGCCATTTCAGTTTACGTGGAAAAGGAATTATTTAAGAAATAGTTAAGGGTTTAAGGTTATAGATTCGAATCCCAAACTTCAAACTATTAACTATTAACTAACCCCATGTCTAATACTACTCTCTACCCAAAGTTAGAGGAAAATCAACTTTGTTTTGATCACAAGGAACTTTTTATTAATAAGTTACCTCATCCTTTGGCAAAGAGTTATTTTTGTATGCTTAATCATTCTGGTCAGAGAAGATTTAGTTATTTTTTAGAATTGATTGAATTAACCCTGGGGTTTTATTATGCTATTTTTGCCACTGCCAAAGATTTGGGTTTTCCTGAGGGGAAGTTATCCTTGGGACAACTTTTATTTTCATTACAAAATATACTAGATTGTAAGGAAAACAGTCCCAAACTCAATATCTTGAAACAAGGATTCAAACAAAATTGCAGTTGCTTCAGGAAGTTGATTAAATTGCGTAACCGTACCTGGGGACATAGTAAAGTAAGAACCGAGACAGATTATGATCATTATTATCTCTTGAACCTCTCATTACTGAATCAAGTCCTTGAACCACTTCTAAATTTTGGACAGGATTATTTTGTGATTGAGGGAATTATTAGTTTTAGAAAGAAGATGGTTTTGATAAAGGCATTTAAATTTTTAGGGTTCAGTCCTTTTGGCAAGCGAGAAATAATCTCTCTTGCCTATGAGTTTGATCAGTTAAAAAGAAATCAAGTTTTTCTAAAGAATGACGAATTAATTTTAGACCTCTCAAAATGGCAGAGGTTTGACTACTGTGAAGTTTGTCATCTGGATTCTTTTTTTATTTTTCAAGATAGTTTTAAGAGAAAAGGAAGCTTGATTTCTGTTTTTAGCTGTGTTAATTGTGGAAGTAGGAAGGTAATTAATTTTAAAGAAAAACTTGACAAATAATCTATTTGTGGTAATATCACGCGTGAAGGTAAAATGTGATAGTCTAAAGTATCTAAAAAGCGCTTAGTTTTGAAGATATTTTAGACTATTTTATTATTGCTAAGAGGGAGAAGAAGCCATAAAAATTCCCTTTCTGAAGCAAAATAAGGCTCAAAAAACTCTTTCTCATGGAGAGGTTAGTTTCTCAGTGAAACGCTTGCGCAAGTTGACTCGAGAGAGTGTTCTTAGGGAAGAGTTACAATTAGAGTCGGAAATTATTAAACAAGAGACGGGTTCTTTCCTTACAAAAATCCGGGCTTTTTTGATTCGGCCAACAAGACAATTAATTAATGTTGGTTTGATTTTGGCGGTTGTTTTGTCTCTTACAATTGGAGTGGTGGCGCAAAACACAGTGACAAAAATTGAGAAGACTGGCAACCTTAGTTTCACGGAAGGTGTTAAAGAAAAAACTCAAGAGCTCTATTATTCTGATACAAGAACAATTGCCTCGGCAGCAAGTGATTTTTCAACTTTTGCCCTGGGAGGCAAGGTTGAAGTTGAGGTTCCTGATAATCTTCCAGAAAGCTCTCTGGCAGTAGTCGATGATGTTTATTTGGCAAAGCCAAATATTCCGGTCACCGGAGTTCCAGGAACACCACGCAAAGAGATAATTACTTATACAGTCCAGGGAGGAGATACGCTGATCTCAATTGCGCGTAAGTTTAATATTAATACAGATACAATTCTTTGGGCGAACTCTCGTTTGGAATTGCAGGCGAGTGGAAATGTCAAAATTGAGCCTGGTAATCGTCTAACAATCTTGCCGGTAAATGGAGTTTTACATGTTGTTCAAGATGGTGAGACTTTGAAAGGTATCGTAAAAAGATATCATGGTAGTTTGGCGATGACTCGTAACTTCAATCGTTTAGATAGTGATAAGGTTAAACCAGGTCAGAAGTTAATTATTCCTGATGGCAGGAAAGCTAAACCACAACCAATTGAAGAGCCCGAGGAGACCCAAATTGCAGACAATAATAATTATAGTCGTGGCTATTCCACTTCTAGCTATGGTTATGTTCCACGCTATTCTGGCGGTAGTGGCGGTTGGCCATATGGTTATTGTACATGGTATGCTGCTAATGCACGTGGTGATGTTACTTGGCGTGGTAATGCTGGACAGTGGTACTGGAACGCTCGTGCTCAGGGAAGAGCAGTGGGCAGCACTCCTGTACCGGGTGCGATTGTGTGTACCTGGGAATCTGGTTGGGGCCATGTTGGTGTCGTGTCGGGAGTACATGGCGGCGGGAGATTTACAATCACAGAAATGAATTATGCAGGTTGGGGCGTTGTTAGCCAGAGAACTGTTACGACTGGCTCTATTCCGCTAATTGGTTTCATTTACTAACATTTCTTTTTTTAGAGATACAAAAAAGATGGAGTTGGCTCCGTCTTTTTTTGATGTGTCATTGCGAGCCCTGCGAAGCAGGGCGTGGCAATCCCGTAAGGATTAAACTATCTATGCTTTAACGGGATTGCTTCGCTTCGCTCGCAATGACACCCTTCGTACAATCGCAATTGGCGTCTGCTCATCAGTTTGCCCCAGCGGATTATCTTTGAAAATTTCTTCAATCAGTTTTGAATCCAACCCTTTACTTGCAGCGATTGTAGCTACTCCAACATCATTGGCATCAATGATTGCAACGGGGTGATTAAGATAGTCGGCAATTTCTCTTGCAATTTTCTTAGGGTTATTAGGACCTAAAGTCGCATACTTATTATAAGGAGGAATTGCGTAATCAACAGGACCATCAATTAAGGCGGCCTTGCGGCCAGCAATGCGATAGAAAACTCCTCGGATGCCGAGGGGCTTTGTAATTGCGCTGCAGAAAGCGGCAATTAAAATGCGCAGTATTCCTATTTCATCTAGTGCTAGCTGCATTGTCTCGGGACTGCCGAGCCCGATTCCATAGCTGGGTTTGTGAACGAATTTCACAAGGAACTTCGCGAGGCGGTTTGGTTTAATTTCGCTGGCCTTAAAACCCCTTCCTTGTGCGATTGCAATGATTGATTCTGCGACGATAATCCAATCACCTTCTTTAAGATAGGGTTTGGTATATTTCTCTATTAAGCAAGGGATATCACAATCCTTGTTGGTGATC
>SOKK01000067.1 GCA_004374725.1 Patescibacteria group bacterium
AAAAGTGAAGGTAAAAATTCCCGCCGGGACTCAAAACAATGAAAAAATCCGCTTGCGCGGCAAAGGAGTTCCAGTTGAGTCAGGAGCAAAGGGTAATCACTATCTAGAAATTGTGATTGTCACTCCAGAGAGACTTTCTCGGGAGCAAAAAGAGTTATTTAAGAAATTAAAAAACGTAGAGAAGGAGCCGGGAATAGATAAAGGGTTTTTTGAGAAGTTTTTTAGTTAGAATTAACTAGAATTGATAGATAAAAAAATCCTATCACCTGATAGGATTTTAAAAATGAAAAAGCGGCCTTTATGACCGCTCAAGATGAAGAATAAAAGGGATCAGATTCTAACTCCGCACTGGAACCTGGCCGAGCTATCTCGACTACTTCAGTAACAAGTCGTCTTCTCTGGGAAGGAAAGTAGAAAGGAAAGCGATACCTCCGTCCTCTTGGAAAAGGACTAGGACGCGAAGCTCGCTCACACTCCCGCCTAGTACGATCGTGATATATCACGACCTTTGAACCATCCTTCTCTGTTTTAAAAGCAAAGAATATTCTCGGCACGTTCCTCACCCCTCTTATTAAGAAAAGTATGGATTGTAAAGAAGCGCTCTGTCACATTCCTATTCTATTCCAAAGAGAAATTTTTGTAAAGAAGGAATTGTTTCTCCCAAACCTCCCACCTGACATCCAACACCTTAGACTATCATCCCCCCTCCCAAAACTTCATCACCTCCATAAAATACTACTGATTGCCCAGGGGTAATCGCCCTCTGGGCTTTTTTAAACTCTACTTTTATTTTAGTTCCTCTCTGTCTTTTAAGTAAAGCATCTGAAAGTAAATGCTGGGAACGAATTTTAGCTTTGACTTCCAAGGGTAGCTTTGGCGACTCTCCTTTAACCCAGTTTACTTTATCAGCAATTAACGTATTTTTTAAAAGATCATCCTTATTATCCGAAACAACCAAAGTGTTATTCTCCTGATCGATTTTTACGACATAATAAGGCTTCGGATCTGGAATATTCAAATGTTTCCTCTGGCCAATTGTGTAGAAAATCAATCCCTTGTGCTCTCCCAATCTCTTCCCTTTAAGATTTACAATTGGACCCTTTTTTGCTTCTTCCAAAAGTTGTCTTTTTAAAAACGAACCTTTATCCTTCTTGATAAAACAAAGATCTTGACTCTCCTTGCGCTCTTTTTGAAAAGGCAGTTGATACTTCTTCGCGAGTTTAAAAACATTTTCTTTTGTATACTCTCCGAGAGGGAATAAAATGTGACTTAGTTGATCCTGATTTAAGCGATAAAGAAAATAGGCCTGGTCTTTCTTTTGGTCAACACCTCTCAATAATCCAAAATAGCCTTGGTCCTCTTTAGAATCCGTATCAAAATAGGCAACCCGAGCATAGTGACCAGTTGCTAAATAATCGGCGCCCATCGCCAAAGCTTTTCTCAAGAGAACCCCAAATTTAATAAACTGATTACAGACAACACAAGGATTTGGAGTATGACCCTCGATTTCCTCTTTCAAAAAATCTCCAACAACCAACCCCCGAAATTCTTGACGAAAGTCAAAGGCATAAAAAGAGATTCCTAATTTCTCTGCTACCAATCTCGCGTGGTACTCCGACTCCTTTGAGCAACAGCGATTTTCTGCCTTCTCCGGACGCAAATTTGAAGCCCTTTCACCAAGCACCGGTCTTCGATGTTCCTTCTCATCTGCTTCTGACCAAAAGCGCATAAAAACACCAAAGACCTCATAGCCCTGGTCTTTCAAAAGCGCCGCGGTCACCGAGGAGTCCACTCCACCCGACATTGCAACACAAACTTTTGGTTTGTGACGTGTTTTAGTCTGTAGTTTCTTTTGCATAGCAGATTTATTTTAGCATAAAATTTTAGGAAATCGGCAATAAAAAAACCGCTTTCGCGGGTTATCACAAAACTCGGTTCCAAACAATGACTTCCTATACCTTACCTTCCTTTCCAATTAATTCTCTCTTTTCCTCTACTTCCTCTTTTAACTTATTGTACTTATCCCAGGTCAAAAGCCAAACCAAAGAAATTGAATCAATTGCATCAGCAAGCACATTAACACTAATTTGATTAAGTTTATTTTTATATTTTGGATCTTCTAAAATCTTAATCTTCTGATATTTATCTTCTGGAACATCATCTGGGATAAAATCAGTAGAAATCAAGTAAGAAACAAAACAAACTGCCTTAACATAATCATATACCTTCTTATTATTTTCCCCCAAAACTTTCTGGTCAGCAAGTTTGCTCTTAGCTTTCTTTAATGTCCATTTTCTTTTACTTAACTCAGCAATAACATCATAAAGAAAAGATTTAGAGAACTGCTTTTGTTTCTTTTCATCCTTAATCAATTCAGGTGCACCATCAATATCATAATCAAAAACACCTCTTTTCTTATCAAAATCGTAGAACTTTTTTATTTCATCATCCCAATACTTTTCCATATCTGGATGAATTGTGGAAGGGCCATAAAAATCCCTACTATCGCAATGTGGGGGAACATGCGCATCAGCCAAGTAATGGCTTAACATTAAGAAGTAAAGGGTAATTTGATCATCATTAAACATGATATCAGACCCTTTAGGCTCCTTCTTCTTAATCAAAACCATATCCCTAATCGCATGTGACAGGGCTTCACTACGGTCAGGAAGAACATATTGAGAACTGCGATAAACTTTTTCATTCAATCTCGATCTATCAATCTTCAATGCCTCAAGGGAATGTAAATGTTCTGGGATACGATTTCTAAATTCCTCCGCTACTTTCTTTTCAGATTCCGTTAGTGGTTTCTTGAGTTTCAAAGTATGTCCTCCAACAAGATTATCAGCAATAACATTATCAGGAAACCAAGCACCTTTCAAAAAAGCATCTTTATGCTTATCAAAGAAGTTCACAAAATTCTCGGCTTGTTTATTAAAGTGTGAATCAAAACCACCTCCTAGAAAATAAGTTGGGAAGTTTTTCCCAAGAAAACTGCGCTTAAAAGATTCTGATTTCTTGGCTTTTTTTAACCTCTCCAATGCCATTAGCGCAAGCCAGGCATGAGCAATCGCTTTCATAAACCTATTCTTACTTTTAACTTCTAACTTAATCCTGGCGGGGACGACGAGATTCGAACTCGCGACCTCATGCGTGACAGGCATGCGCTCTAACCAGCTGAGCTACGTCCCCGGGATAAAATTAAAAGTCAAAAGTTAAAAATTAAAAGTGGCTGTCACAATCACTTTTGACTTTTGCCTTTTGACTTTTAATTTTTTTACTGAGCAATGTATCGGTAAATCTTTGCCTCATTCTTCTGTTCATCCATCCACTCCGTAAAATCTTTGTACTTGATTAAGATATAACGTGCTGCACGTTTTTTGCCTTTAATACTATCCAACTTAAAGATTGCGTAACCATTCTTAATTTTCACGACGCCGCTGATTTTACCTTTCTTCAGTGAGAACACTGCTTCATCCAAAGCCGAATCATCCTTTTGACCCTTACTGATTAAACCTAAATAGCCACCATTCGCTGCATTGGTCTGATCCTCACTATATTTCCCTGCAAGTTTCTTGAAATCCTTCCCTTTCTCAAGTTGTGCTAAGACATCCTCTACTTTTTCCTTTTGCTTTTGATTGATTGCATCATCGGAAGCAACTTTTTCCTGAAGTTTCTGAGTCAAGAGATAAAGCTTAATCTTCTCTTTAAACTCCTTCACTGACCACTTGTAGTAATCTCGAAGAATTTCTTCTACTTTCTCTTCTCCCCCATTTGCTTTTACAATTTTGGAATATTCATCATTAATTTCTACTTTTGAAACAGAAAGGTCAAAATCTTTTGTCTCCTTCTCAACAATTTCACTATTAATCATTTGCTCTAAAATATCTTTCTCCATGTGCTCTAATTGAGCTTTCCCTTCTTCAGCATTAAAATCAATTCCTTGCAATTTACTCTGGTAATG
>SOKK01000033.1 GCA_004374725.1 Patescibacteria group bacterium
TACTGCCCCTGCCACTCAATCTGATCAATCTTCCAACTCCCGTTCTCTTGGACAAATTTTAGCAAAGCATTCTCATACTTACCCTCTCTACCGGTAGTAGAAGAGCTGCTTTCGCGATAAGTATCAACCAAAACTGATGCCGTGCCAGTACCCTCCTCCAAAACCTTGGACATCATCACTGTCGTAGTCATCTCATAATAAGCAGCGCTCGTTCCTTGAGCCTGTTTCTCTGCCACAAAGGTTGCCATTTGCTGGCGCAGGTTCTCACTCATGTAAGAATAGAGTGAAGTAATGTTCTGGAAGTTTCCTTGGGAACTAAAAGTCCCATAATCAGCCACAAACTTCTCCGCCAAGGTGATGAGATCAGTTGAGCCCACTTGGGTAGCCGAAGTGTCTCCCTCAACCTGACCAGTTGTGGTGCCAGTGGTGTCCGTGGTAGTCCCAGTTGTGTCTGTAGTAGTCGTATCCGTAGCTTGCTCTGTTTGTTCGGTGGTTTCCTCTTGGGTTGCTTCAGGCTCTTCTTGTTTTAAGCCACAGCCTGCTGTAACCAGTAAAGTAACAGCTAAAAAGCCTATGATCCCAGTTGTAAGAACAGCTTTTTTACTCATGATTTATAGTTTATTATTAATTATTTACTTTTTAGTCTTTTCTTTCTCTCGCTCCAAAAGTTCCTCCGGATCAGTCGTAATTACCTTATCCTCTGAATAGGATGCTACAACCTTGATTGCAACGTGCTTTAAGCCCGCAAAGAAAATTCCCTCACCCTTATCACTTTCCAGCAAGAGATACTTCTCGCCTTCCGTTAAATTAAAAGTATCAACAACCTGATCAATCACGGCCGGGGATTGTTTCAAGAGTAATTGCATTGAGGAGTTACTGATAATTGCCTGGCCATATTCAGAGCGCATGAAGTCGGCAACATCTTGAGTAATAGTTGCCAATGCTAGATAGTATTTGCGGGAACGCTTCGCGATGCTGTACAAGAAACGTGCCGAGTCCGGATACTGCATCATCCACCAGGCCTCATCAACAACCAACATTCGCTTCTTCATCTTGGACTTTACTTTATTCCAAATATAGTGCAAAACATTGTACATCGCAATCGGCCGCAATTCCTCTTCAAGATTACGGATACTAAAGACCATTAACTGAGTGTCCATATCAACATTGGTGGGCTTATTTAAAATTCCAGCGTAGGTTCCTTCAGTATACTTGCGCAATCTTTCTGCCAAGTCCTTACCGCCTTCCAAGGTCATTAAAATCTCAAATAGGTCCTGCATTGTTGGATACTCAAACTTCTTCGGCCATGGTCTACCCAAAACAATATCTTTCTTAGCGTAAGTCTCAATCAAACCCCTCTCCATAATCGAGCCTTCTTGAGGAGTAAACTCACCGAGCATCAACTGGAGCAAGCCCTGAAGCGTAATGATATTAGAACGAACTGACTCTTCCTGATCCTTCTGGGTTTCTGCTTCTGGCAAATCAAAAGGATTGATTACCGTATCCGAGTTCAAAGAAACATCTGTGAATGTTCCGCCAACAGTTTCAGCCAAGTATTTATATTCATGTTCGGGATCAATCACAATCACATCTATTCCAAACATCATCTGGCGCAGGACTTCTAGTTTCACAGCATAACTTTTACCAGCACCGGACTTCGCAAAGACCACCGAGTTTGCATTCTCCAAACTAAAACGATCAAAAATCACTAAGCTGTTATTGTGACGGTTAATTCCGTAAAGCACTCCGTTGTTAGAAGTAAGGTCTGCTGAAACAAAGGGGAAGCTTGTTGAAAGCGGGGAAGTATTCATGTTACTAGAAATTTTCAGTTGATCATCGCCCAAAGGAATTGAAGAGTTAAAGCCCTGCTCCATCTGCATCACCGCTGGCTTGGTCTCAATCAAACGCCCTGCAATCATAGAGTCAATCTGGTCAATCGCCTTGTTAAGTTCCTTTAGAGAATCAGCATAAACCGTGAAATAAAGGCCATATCTAAAGAAATGCTCCTCACCTCTCTGCAACGAATCCCGCAAGCGCTCCACGTCCTGAAAGGCCGCCTCTAGTTTTGGATCACGAACATTTCCTTTTTCACGGTTAATAATCAAAGAGGACTCAATCTGGCCAACTTTTTTCTTTAAGGTCTTCAGCATTGCTTCAGATTTCACCGGATAGATAAACATACTGATGTCCATTGAGTAATCTAAACTAATTACCGGCGAAAGCCAATTGGTATTTACGTAACGAGGGTAGGTATGAACAAACAAAGTCCGAACAAATTTACTTCCGAGCTTTAAGTGATCAGGAGTGATTTCTAAAGCCGCCGGCGCAATCAAATCTCTTACAGTGGAAACACCTTTTTCAAACTCTTGTAATGATTTTTGAATCTCCTTTTCGCTATCTGTTGCTTTCGGGCTTGCAATTTCCTTAATTGCTTTAAGGGTACTTTGAGGTTGCACCTCGGGTTGAATGGTACGGGGGGAAGGAATTTCTGGGGTCTTCAAACTACCCTCCGTTTTCCCCTGAATACGTTCAAGGGGGTCAGTTTCTTTCAAATCAACCTGTGGGCGAGAGGGCTTGCTCTCAGGAACGCTTGGAGCATTACCTGAAGTTACCTCTCTTGCCTGAGAGAGACTGTTCTGCCCTTGCTCTAACCCTAAATTGTCTTTTCTTAAAGGCGCCATTTTATTTCCTGCGGTTTAAAATGGATAATTCTCTGACATCGGGAAGTTGTTTCTTAAGAGTAATCTCTGGGTTATAAATATCATAGAACAATTCAATTAACTCTTGGGTATTAAGCAAAACTGTTTGCAACCCCATGCTTCTTAGGCCCGAGGCAACGATATCTACCCTTTGGAAAAGTTGTGAACGTTGCTTATCAAAGCGTGAAATTTCTTTTTGGGTCTTGCGAAGGGGATTGATAGTTTCTAAAATCTTTTCTAAAAATCCACCGGTGGGAACATTCACGGCCGTGAATGGCACAACCACAAAGAAACGTTTTGTCATAATATTTGCAACATCCAAAAGTTGTTGGATGTATTCAATATAATCAATGGTCTGAATCTTTAAAAGATCATTAGCTTGTTTATCAGCAACATCTTTGAGTTTATTAATGTAACCCTGCAGATCCAGTGGTCGAGATTGAATCACAATCTGAATTGGAAATTCTAAAGAATTTAAGAAGCTTTGATAACCCCCAACCAGAGCTTTCTGCTCATCCTCTGATTTCAAAGAGAAGTTCACTGAAGAAACCAAGAGGATTGCCCGCAAACCGCCATCCTTTAAAACCACGACATTGTCGCGAATCTCGGTAATATCCAAGTAGGCCTGGACGCTGTCCTTTTCCTTCTTCGTCAAAGGCGCAGAGCTTTGGTTCTGCGGCCTTGCTTGAGTTTGTTTTTTCTTACCAAATCCTAACATTTTCTCAATTACCAATTATCAATTCTCAATTTTCAATTGCTATTTAATAATTGAAAATTAATAATTATTTAGTCTTACTTGGTTTTTCCAATCCCCCGACGGTATCCAAGACCACTGCCAAATCACTTAAGTTGCGCATTCTGATTTGCTTTTCCTTAGCTAGTTCACGCAAACGATTTTCTTCCTCTTTGTGTTTTGTTTTTACTCCTTGATCTTTAGTACTTTGAATAGTTAAAGCACCGGGGACTCTTTTCCAAACTCTCCGTCTGGAAGTGATGACAAAGTGTGCCATCACGAGGAGGAATTCTATAAAAGGCTTGTCATAAATCTTTACAAATGCAAATGCCGCTGCTAATCCTATCGTGGGGATTGAAATCAGGATAAAAAGTTCCATGTCAAACATTGAAAACCAAAGGAACTCCAAGATCCCTCCGCCCAAGAGGTACAAGAATTGTTTCAACGTCAAAGGGCCGATTAGTTTGTCTTCAATGTCTACGTTTTG
>SOKK01000074.1 GCA_004374725.1 Patescibacteria group bacterium
GTGTTCCAACCGCAAACTCTCCCCCTGTTTGTGGTTGGAACGTCTCTACTGTCTAAGGAGTGTCCGATCTCACTCCTCACCTTCGGGTGAATTAAACGATGGTAGGGAATTCGGGTAACAGATCGGGTGCCTTTTGTCTTCTTATTTTTTGTAGCTCGGTTACGCTCTCTGAGCGAACAGGGCTCACCAAGAAGACTTGGGGCGTCGTGACGCTCAAAGTAATATTTATTACAGCGATTCCGCGACGCCCTCTCTCCTATTTATAGGTAGAGAAAAACCCACTTATCTTTGGGATTCGGTGGGTAAAAACAAAATAAAATAAACTGGGAAACAAAAATTTCCTAGGGGGTTTTAAATCTATTTTTCGGAAAAAACCTACTGCCAAAAGAGGCAGTTTTTTTATTGGGAAGGGATTTTTTGATTTGAGAGTGGTTGACAGAAATAGCTAGTGAGGGCAAAACTTAAGCAAAGTTAAAAGGCGTCCAAAAATGGACGCCTTTATTTTTTGGCGTTAGTGTTCTTTGGGGGTGACAGCGATGCGCCCGTACTCAGCCCTTCTTATATCTTTTTTATCGAAAAAAAGGGTAAGGGTGAGAATAGTATACATAAGCACGGGATCCGAGGATCGATAGTCAAGGTATGCTACAAGCCAGTTGCTGCTTGGGGATTTCCAGGGAGTGCCGAGGGCAAAGATTTCAAGCATATCGTATTCTTCACCGCGACACTTGGTTCTAAGGGGGAGGAGTTCGGCAAGGGTGACGTGGCGCAGGTTCATTGCGTCGAGTTCTTCCATCCAGCGAGGATGGATAAGCCGGATTTCAGTTACCTGTTTCCCCTGGAGGTCAGTCGGGTTTCCCTTGATGATTTCTAGTGAATCAAAGTCTCTCTCAAGGAAGTAATCCTCGCACCTTCCCTCTTCAATTCTCTCTTGAATCGGACGATCGTTCTCGACGGTTACAGAGATGGGGGGAGCGATCTTATCGTAGGCAAGGCGAGCGATCCTTCCCGTAAGTTCCTTGTCTCCCCGGATGCAATTGAGTGCTTCGTCGGAGGTGATCGGTAGTCTTGCGTCCTGGACTGCCTCGACGATTCTTTGGATAACCTCGTTTGCCACTGCGCTGCCCCATAGAATCTTACTTTTCCCCTGCTTCATTACTGTCTCCTTTGCTTTTGGTCCTACCTCCTACTCCAGCGTGATTGCCAGAGCCTAAGGCCTAACCAGTGAAAGGGAAAGAAAAGTAGTTTGTTAGCTTGATTATTAAAGTTCATTTGGGACCTAGTAGAATAGCATGCCTCACTTTAATTGTCAATGTTAACAAGGCCTTTTGTATGCTAAAATATCTTATAGGAGGTACATATGGTTGCAACAGCAAAATTAAGACTAACTAAATTTTTCAAACACCCCTTCTGGAAAGACAAGCTAATTCTAGTCTTTGTTTTGGTACACCTGGGCTTAAATATTGCCCAATGGTTAATTGTCTATTTGGGCTTAAGGGGATTTCGGGGATATTCGGTCCCTTTGCATTACACTATTTTGGGTGGAGTCGACACCTTGGGATACTGGTATCAGCTTTTTGCCTTGCCGCTTTTAGCTCTGATCATTGGAATTGTAAATGTAACCTTAGCTATCTCTGCTTACAAACGTGAACAACTTTTAAGTTACTTTCTCACCGGTATCGGGGTGCTCTTACAAGTTTTGATGTTTATCATCTCATTGGCGTTTATTGAGTTAATTCGGGGGTGATTAATCATTAATCATTAATTGTTAATTTTGGAACTTTTTACTTCACAAATTAGCTGGCTAAGTTTTGTGGTTCCTTTTGGAGCCGCTTTTTTGTTATCTGCAATTTTAATTCTGTTAGTTAAAAGAGTGGCAGTGAAGGTAGGAGCAATTGACTATCCTTCTAAAACCAAGATCCATAAAAAGCCAACCCCGCGCCTAGGCGGGATCGCGATCTTTTTGGCCTTTGTTCTTTTGGTAATCTTTGATTTAATTTGGGGACATCGAATTGTTGGGGAGGCCTTGGAGTTGAGACATATTGTAGGACTCTTGATCGGAGGAGCAATTATTGTAGGAACGGGAATTATTGATGATATCAAAGGACTAAAACCAGGATATAAATTTCTAGGGCAGGTGGTTGCAGCGCTGGTTGTGATTTTTTCTGGAATTGGGATTGATTTCTTGGCAAGTCCATTTGGAAGCCAGTTGGACTTAGGCGTCATTCGAATTCCGATTGGTTTCGCAGAGAGCACTTTTCAAATTGTGCTCTTGGCAGATCTCTTTGCTTTGATTTGGATTTTAGGGATGGTAAACACTGCGAACTTTTTGGATGGTCTGGATGGTTTGGTTGGGGGAGTCGGTTTAATTGCCTCCTTCGTTATATTTTTCTTGAGTTTACGTCCGCAAGTGAATCAACCAGAGGTTGCTTATCTTGCAGCAGTCTTCGCAGGAGCGATCCTTGGGTTTTTGATTTTCAATTTTAACCCGGCAAAGATTTTTGCGGGAGACTCTGGGGCGATGTTAATTGGTTTTGTGATTGGAGTCTTGGCAATTATTAACGGCGCCAAGATTGCAACCGCTCTTTTAATTATGGGTTTTCCAATTTTAGATGTTGCTTGGGTAATCTTAAGAAGAGTGGTCAAAAGAAAATCTCCATTTAAGGGTGATAAAAAGCACTTCCACCACCGTCTCCTGGAACTAGGGTTAAGTCAAAGACAAGCAGTGTTGGTGTTTTATTTCTTCGGCATTTGTTTTGGACTAGCGGCGTTTTTCTTACAGGGGAGCGGGTTAAAGGTGATCGCGTTATTGATTTTGGGTGGATTGATGTTGGTGGTTACTTATTTGGTGGTGAAAGGGGGTTAGTTTAAAGAAAAAAAGAAAATCTCGGTGAAAATAGAATGCTTCCAGGAAAGTTGATTGTGGATAAGGGAAGCATTTTTAATTTCAATTTAATCAGTTCTTTATCTTTATTTAATATCAGTTTGTTAGTTTTAAATTGCTTCTGGTTAGTTCTGCTTGGTGCCTAACTGGAAGTAAAGGAGGGGCTGCGGGGTCATGTGATTGGGGTCGCTATTATAGCGACCCCTCTCCCCCCACCTAAATAATTAAAGGTGTAACTATGTCAAGAACTAAATTAATTGGAATTATCGCAGGTATGGTAATAATTGTTTTCATTGTAGTTTTAGTCGCGGTGCTTTTTAGAACTAATCTTCTAGAGAGAAATCAAGAGGATAGTAAAGAGTTAGTTGATGATCAGCTACCTTCTGTTGAGGAGCGCCAAGGAAATGAAGGTAGTGAAACTCAAAGTAAATTGGACAACAGGAAAGGATATAGCTGCTTAATCCCTTTGGGATGGAATGTAAGTAGTGTTGAGGAAGATAAAGATATTCCTCTTGAGCAAAGTGAAGCTGTTGTGATTAGTAAAAATCCATATCGGGGAGTTTACCCCTTGAATTATCATGCCAATATTGCAATTTATGTTTATGATTCAAGTGATGATCTTTTTGCAGAGGGAGGGTTTAATCTGGAGAGTATTAATGGATTTTTGAGTCAGAAGGATGAACTTTTGGAAAACGGCGAGGAGATTGTTGAACAGTTAGATGTGCAATATCGGGATACTGTTTTAGATGGGATTAAAGGGAAAGAGTATTTTACTTCTTCTAAGACCAATAAAGGAAATCTATTTTTGGAAAATAATTGTTTGGTTAAAGTTGGGAACCAGATTTATTCTTTGAGTTTTCATGACTTAGGGTCTGGAGCGGAGACGAATCAGAGCTTGGCAGTTTTTCAGGAATTTTGTCGAGGGTTCAAGGTGAAGAATAAGTAAAATAAATTAAAGGAGGGACTATGAAAAAGAGGGGCAAGTTTTTATTGAGGGTAGGATTAATTTTCGGGATCCTGCTTTTTTTATTTCTTT
>SOKK01000079.1 GCA_004374725.1 Patescibacteria group bacterium
ATCTTTGACATCACCGGTTAAAACTCCGCCCTGAACTGCCGCTCCAATTGCGACAACTTCATCCGGGTTAACACCTTTGTGAGGATCTTTGTCAAAAATATCCTTGACGGCTTTCTGGACCGCCGGCATTCTGGTTTGACCACCGCCCAAGACCACTTCATCAATATCTTTTGCTTCCAGCTTTGCATCCTTGAGCGCCTTTTTACAAGGATCAATAGTTTTTTGGACCAAGTCAGCAGTTAATTCTTCTAGTTTTGCACGGGTCAAGTTAATGTCCATGTGTTTCGGTCCCGAGCTATCCGTAGTTACAAACGGGATATTTACCTGAGTTTCTGCGGTCGAAGAAAGCTCGATTTTTGCCTTCTCCGCAGCTTCTTTCAAACGCTGAAGGGCCATCTTGTCTTTAGCTAAATCAATTCCCTGGTCTTTTTTAAACTCATCAATCAAGTAACCAATCACTACTTGGTCAAAGTCATCCCCACCCAAGTGCGTGTCACCAGTGGTAGACTTCACCTCCACAACATCATCACCCACTTCCAGAATAGAAATATCAAAAGTTCCGCCACCGAGGTCATAGACAGCAATCTTTTCATTCTTTTTCTTGTTCAAGCCATAAGCAAGTGCCGCTGCCGTCGGCTCGTTAATAATTCTTTTGACATTAAAGCCTGCAATCTTCCCGGCATCTTTTGTGGCCTGTCTTTGCGAATCACTAAAGTAAGCCGGAACAGTAATCACCGCTTCTTTGATTTCCTCACCAAGATAATCTTCAGCATCAGCTTTTAATTTTTGCAGAGTCATTGCCGAAACTTCCTCGGGAGTGTAGTCTTTACTCCCCATCTCCAACTTCACGCCACCATTGGCCTTCTTAATCTTAAATGGCAAGGTTTTAAGATCCTTCTGAACTTCCTCGTCTTCAAATTTTCTTCCAATCAACCTTTTAATAGAAAATAGCGTATTATCAGGGTTTGTGACAGCCTGACGTTTCGCGAGCTGACCTACGAGCCGCTCTCCTTTCTTATCAACTGCAATTATTGAAGGAGTAGTCCGATTGCCCTCTTTGTTGGCAATCACGGTCGGCTCTCCGCCCTCAATTACAGCCATACAAGAGTTAGTGGTTCCTAAGTCAATTCCTAAAATTTTACTCATGATTTTTTTCTCCTATAAAAATTAATTAATAATGGTTGTCATTGCGAGCCCCGCGGAGCGGGGCGTGGCAATCCCGTCAGGACTAGACAATCTATTTCCTCACGGGATTGCTTCGTCCTCCGCCATCCGGCAGAGTCCTCGCAATGGCGCTAACGCGCCACTTTCACCTTCGCCGCCCTAATGATCCTTCCATTCAATTTAAATCCTCGACTAATTTCATCAACAACCTCACCAGTTTTAAAATCTTTATTTTTAACATGTCCCACTGCTTCATGAAACTCCGGATTAAATTTCTGACCTTCAGTTTGAATTTCTTCTACATTATTTTCCTTTAAAACATTCAGGAGTATATCTTCAATCGCAATCATTCCTGAAATCCAATCATTGCCTTTTAAATCTTTCGGAACATTTTCCAGAGCAAGGTCAAAAGCATCAATCACAGGAAGAATTTTCAAGACCAAATCTTGATTACAATATTTCACTAGTTCTTCCTTCTGCCCTTCAATTTTTTTACGGTAATTGATGTGGTCTGCCTTTGCTCTTTTCCAACCTTCAAGATATTCCCTTGCCTTTATCTCGGCTTCCTTTAGGGTTATTTTCTTTTTTGCTTTTTTACTTTTCCTCCGCAGTCCTTTAGGTTTATTCATTTATCTAGATTAATTAAAGTCTTGATTCTAATGCTTTTGCAAACTGATTCAAAATTGCTTGGTTGTAATCATAGCGCATTCGTTTCGGACCAATCACTGCTAAAATCCCTTGAAAATTCTTTGGTCCAAAATAGGTCCGGATAATACCACATTCTTGGATTCCTGTTTTGGAACTCTCTTTCCCAATTGTGACTTGAGATTTGGTATCCAAGGGAACTTGAGAAAATAAATCTAAGAGTTGCGGAAGGTCTTCTAAAATTTCAACAATCTGGGAGGATTTCTGGGCGTCTTTGAATTCAGGTTGTTTTAAAAGATTCGCAACACCAGTGTAGTAGACTTTCTTCGTCGGAGAAATTCCGACCGCAATATTTTTTGTCAGCTTGGCAATTTCGGAAACCATCTGCGGCAGCAATTCACCAATATCTTCTGTTCCCGAGAAAAAACCTGAATCTTCAAAACCCAAAATTAACTCCGGGAGAAAGTCATCTACAAATATCCGGTAGCCCTGATCGGTCGGGGCACAGCCTGAAGAGATATGAGGATGCATCAGAAATCCTGCATTTTCAAGTTCCTTGAGTTCATTCCGGATAGTTGCTGGGCTTAAATCAAGACTTAAGTGTTCTGAGAGCCAGTTTGAACTCACCGGCTCCGCGGTATCAATAAACTCCCTTAAGACCGCATCTAAGATAAATCTCTGTCTTTCATTAAGCATTTTTATGGCTTAAAAACAGCAAAAATGGCTGTTTTTAGCAGTCAAATATGGAGACTGCTAGTTCCAATATAGCACCACAAAAATTGCTGTCAAGATCCTTATTGACATTGCACAAAATACATGCTAGGATTACCTCTTAAAAAGCAAAGGTACGTAAATCATTAACAATATCATCAAATAAGGGAGATCCCAGATGAAGATGAATAAGATCGTAACGGTTTTAATGCTTGCGGCCTTAATTCCGATTATGGTCGCAGGATGTACTAAACGTATTTCCGATGAGGAAGTTGCAACAACGGCCACGTTCGAGGGCTTTGAGGAGGTGTTACCTCAGACTTTCGATAGTGGCAAAGGTACCTGCATCATTGTTCTCTCCCACTCACTGCGAAGAGGGAATAATGGAATGGGAGCTATGATTTACTTGGGGAAACAAAAAGAAAAATGGTTAAAAAAATTTCCCCAAAAGGAGATTATCTCCTGGACTGCCATAACCCATTCCTATAGTCGCGGAGGAATTGCCACTACAACCGGCATCCTTATCCACTATCAATCTAAAGAACGAGAATACTTGTAAACCTCCCTCAAACTTAAAAGCCGCCCCGAAAGCGGCTTTTTTATATTCAAGAATTAAGTATTTTTCTATCTGCTATTTGATCTCCGCTAGTATTCCCCGTTTACAAACCTCCGCATAATACTTCGCACTCTCGCGAACGGTGCGCTTTTGAGTTTTATAGTCCACTTCTATCAAGCCAAATTTCATCTTAAATCCATCTGCCCACTCAAAGTTATCTAAAAGCGACCAGTAGAAATACCCCTGGACATCAACGCCTTCATTGATTGCCCGAAGAACTTGTTCCAAATAATCGTGAATAAATTTCTTTCTAAGCTTGTCTTTAGCATCCGCCACGCCACTCTCAGTAATGTAGATTGGCAAGTTATACTTCTTAAGTTCCTTTAAACAATAATAGATAGAAGGCGGATAAATTTCCCAACCGATGTCTGAAACTAATTTGTTGTCTTTCCCATCAGGAAGATGAATTTCTTCAATTTTCTTTATTTTTGAACCAAGGTCAATGTAGTTATAGTGATTGAGACCAATGAAGTCTAATTGCTTTCGGATTAGTTTTAAGAAGAGAGTGTTCCAGAAAAAATGAGCAACAAAAGCGCCAAGGATTTTAAAGGGATTTTTAGTAGTCCGATAGTTATAGTAAAAATTGTTTTTTGCAATGCTGACTTGAAGATCAGGATTAATCTTTTTGATTGCTTTAAAGGCCTTTTTGTGCGCTTTGGCCAAGTGACGAAACATCTTTTGAGCAAGCCAAATTCCGCCTTTGCCCGGTGGCCAGATTTTCGCAATCGTGCCGCAGGAGGCATAAACCAAAGGT
>SOKK01000100.1 GCA_004374725.1 Patescibacteria group bacterium
ACAGTATCCCTCAATAGATAAACTCAAGAAAGATTATCCGCAGTGCTATATCTTCGACAATAAACGCTATAACGAGTTACTCGATGATTTCCGATTAGACTTAGCCCTAGGAGAAATCTGGAAGGTGATTACTGAATCCAACCAGTTAGTTGACAAGGAAAAACCTTGGGTGCTAGCGAAGAACGATAAAAAGAAACTGGAATTCGTTTTGCAGAATCTTCACAGTCGCCTTAATGTAATTGGTTGTCTTTTAGAACCGTTCTTGCCCGAAACCAGCACTAAAATCCGCAGGCAGCTTGAGACCCTCAAACCCCAAGTTCTATTTCCAAAATCAAACAACTAATTTTTTTCTTATCACTTATTACTTGTTACCTGCCTACCGGCAGACAGGCTTATTACTTGATACTTGACTCGTGATTCTCCCAATCATTGCTGCCATTAGTAGAGCAGCAGAAATTGTTATTGATAAAACAATCCTTTCTCGCCAGAAAGTTGATTTTAAAGTTTATCTTATTGGTGCCTTTATTCCTGTTCTAATTATCGCTGTGACTCTTGGACTTCTTTTTGGAGAAGTCAGGCATGCTTTCTTTGAATGGGCTTACCTCTTAGCTTTCTTTGGTGTGATTGGAACTGCACTGGGGTGGAATGCAATCTTCTATCGCGCAATTCAACATGAGAAGCTAAGCGAGGCTGAACCAATTATCATTGCCACCCCAATTGTGACAATTCTAATCTCGGCAATCTTTATGCCCGAGGAGCGCAAATTGGGTTACATCATCCTTGGAATTATTGCTGTTCTAAGCGTAATCATTGCCCGTTCCTACAAGCACCATTTAAAATTTAACCGCTATTCCTTAGCCCTGGTTGGCTATACTCTCCTTTTTGGCTTCGAAGCACTTTTCCTCAAAGTCGTCCTTACAAACTGCAATGCCTTTGCGCTCTATCCTATCCGAGTCGTCTTCCTCCTAGTAATTCTCGCAATTATCTTTCGCCCTTCATTGAAAAAAACAACAATCAAAAACTGGCTCTCATTTATCGGCGTAGGCGTAGTTGCTAATGCTTATCACATATTAATTTATCTCAGTTATGACTACTATGGCATTGCTGTTACTGCTCTTTTCACAATCTTACAACCAATCCTTATTTACTTCGCTTCAATATTCCTGTTTAAAGAAAAGTTTGATTGGCGTAGCATCGCTGCTGCCGCAATTGTCGTTGCCTGTGTAATCTACGCTCAATTTATTTAAGATAATTGCCAATTATCAATTGTCAGTTGTCAATTAATTTAAAATGAACTCATGAGGGTTATCCTATACATGGCAACCACAATAAACGGCTACATCGCAAGGAAAAATGATGAAACTCCCTGGTCCGATGAGGAATGGCAAAGTTTTAAGAAAAAAGTTAGTGAGATTGGAAATATCGTGATTGGTCAAAGAACCTACGACATTATGAAAAAGGGGGAAGAATTTCAAAAAATAGGAAATCCATTTACTATTGTATTAACAAGAAAAAAACAGGAGGGCAATTCCAATTTTGCCTTTGTAAATTCACCTAAAAAAGCATTGGATTTATTAAAAGAAAAAGGATTTTCTGAAGCTCTTATTGCAGGAGGAAGCATGTTAAATTCTTCATTCATGCAAGAAGATTTAATAGACGAAATCTATCTAGACATAGAACCTTTTGTTTTTGGTAATGGAATTAAATTGTTCGCAGATAATGATTTTGAAAAAAAGTTAGAATTAATAGAAACCAAACCACTTTCGAAAAATACAATCCAACTACACTATAAGGTTATAAAATAAAAATGTTCGACACCCATGCTCATCTTAACTTCCCCGAGTTTGACTCTGACCTTAAGCGAGTAATTGAGCGTGCTAAAAGTGCCAAAATAACCGGAATTATCAATCCCGGCTCCAGCTTAAAACATAGCCGCACGGCTTGTGAACTAGCTCAAAAACACCCTTTCATTTACCCTGCAGTCGGTCTCCATCCTCATGAAGCAGCTGGGCTAAACCCCAAAGACCTAGATTTAATCATCAATAAACTGACTGAACTGGTTGAGAAAAATAAAGTAGTTGCAATTGGAGAAACAGGACTGGACTACTATCGCGTTGGCGGGGGCTTAGATAGAAAAGCCCTCTCGGAGGAAAAGATCGCTGATGAAATTGAGCGAATCCAAGGAATCCAAAAGAAACTTTTCAAAGCTCAGCTCAATCTTGCCCAAGAAAAAAACCTACCCATGATTATTCATTGCCGCGATGCTTATGAAGAACTTTTAAAAATTGTTAAAGACTATAAACTCAAAGGAGTTGTTCACTGTTTCAGTGGGAACGCAAAGCAAGCCAAAGAATTTTTAAGTTTAGGGTTGCATCTTTCTTTCACTGGGGTAATTACTTTCGTCAAAGATGACGATGAGCTAATTAAAATAATCGGAGAAACTCCATTAGAAAAAATCTTACTTGAAACTGATGCTCCCTATCTTACCCCAGAACCTTATCGGGGTAAACGCAATGAGCCTGCTTATGTAAAGTTTATTGCGGAGAAAATTGCTAATATTAAAGGAATTTCCGTAGAAGAAGTGATTAAAACTACTAATCAGAACACCAAAAACCTTTTCAACTTAACTTAGCGCTTGACTACCTTGAAAAATTGAGTATAATAGAAATACAAGGGCACAGTGGGGCCGGCTACTGGATAACATTACCCATCTTTCCAACCTTTAACCTTCCCTGAAACACAGTACCAAGCACCGTGACAAAAAAGGAACTATAAGGGCCGTAACAAAAACGCACGAGGCAGTGACAGAAAGACCGAGGGGTTTTTCTCCCTCACCGCACCACCCGAATGAAACCAGCCGGCCCCTTTAACCTCCAAGCGCACGTTAAAAAATAATTACATCTCTATGTTTATATCCCACTCGCAAGAGCGGGATTTTTTTATCCAAAAAGCGGCAGGAATTACCTACCGCTTTTCTATTTAATTTACTTCAGTTTATTTTTTCTTATCTTCCTTTACTTCCTCATACTCCCCTTCCTTTACATTTTCTTTCTGATCTTTTTTAGCTTGCTTTGCATTGGCCTGTTGTTGCCCATACATGGCCTGACCAATCTTTTGTGCCGCTTGGCTCAACTCCTCGGAAGCTTTTTTAATTGCTTCTGTATCATCACTATCTTTAACTTTTTTAAGAGCTTCAATTTTTTCTTCAATTTCTTTCTTATCACTATCAGAAACTTTATCTTTGGCATCTTTCAAAACCTTCTCCGTAGAAGTAATCAACATTTCAGCATTATTCTTAACTTCTACTTTTTCTTTCTTTTTCTTATCCTCTTCAGCATTTTCTTTAGCTTCTTTTTTCATTTTTTCTATTTCATCTTCACTTAAGCTAGAAGAAGCTTGAATCGTAATTTTCTGCTCTTTATTTGTTGCTTTGTCTTTTGCTGAAACATTCAAAATTCCATTCGCATCAATATCAAAAGAAACTTCAATTTGAGGAACACCCCGCGGTGCAGGAGGAATCCCATCCAGCATAAAGCGTCCCAAGGTTTTATTATCTGCTGCCATTGGACGTTCACCTTGTAAGACATGAATTTCTACCGAGGGTTGATTATCCGCTGCCGTTGAAAAGATTTGTTTCTTGGAAGCAGGAATGGTTGTGTTTGCATCAATTAATTTTGTAAAGACACTTCCCAAAGTTTCAATCCCAAGCGACAAAGGCGTGACGTCTAAAAGCAAGACATCTTTGACAT
>SOKK01000038.1 GCA_004374725.1 Patescibacteria group bacterium
CTGCCCCCTTCAAACACTTCCGCCGCAGGCAACTCAAAAAACTTCAAAGAAGCGGAGAAATCACCAACTTAAACTTAAAAACCGACCTTTAGTCGAAACTTTCGACGGGTCGGTTTTCTACATCCTACATCCTACATTATTCATTATTCATTATTCATTATTTCTCTACTTTTTCCTCACTATACAAAACATAATCAAACACACCTAACAACCTTGTTCCTTGCTGGGCTCTAACTTCTATGCCGCGGGCAGAGTTGGAATATTTGCCAATTGAAGTGATTGTTGCTAAAGGAATTGGGAAATTGATATATTTGCAGTCTTCATCTTTGGCCTTTGCTGTAAACTCCGCTCCGTTATAGAGAGTCTTAATTCTCAAACGCCAGTTATAAGTTGCGGTGTCTATAGCAATCGTAACTGGGCTTTCACCCAGGGCATGCAATTCCTTCTCGGTTTTCTGATCAGTCTCGGGATCTCCAAAACTAATACTGCCCTTTGGCCATCTTACTTTTGTAATTTCCAACCAAGGATCAGCATCTGAACCACCAAACTTCTCTCCCAGTTTCCATCTTATTTCTACCTCACGAATTCCCAAATCCTTTCCTGGCTCATCCGGATCAAACAAGTTAATCTGGAATGACTCATCTTTAACCAAAGATTCTCCAATTTCACTCCCCCCCACAACTGCATCATATTTAAAACGAGCATTATTGCCCAAAGTTAATGACTCCTCACCTTGATATTCGGGATTGCGCTTAAGCTGCAAAAGAGCTTTCTCAATCCCCGCTTCTGAAGCATAGTAAGCTCGTTCAGAGTCATCAACTGCCTGAGCAGCTTTTAGCTCCGCAACCATCAAACCGCCAATCCCCAAAGCTGCAACCAAAGTTGTTGCCACAATCAAAACTGCAAACAACATTGAAACGCCGCGTTCAGATTTGGAACCCAATTTTGCTTTCTTCTTCATAGATCTAATTAATTCCACATACAGAGCTACCTTTCACCTTTCCCCTCTCACCTATCACCTATTTATAAACCCTCGAAGTAACTGTAGTTTGCAAATCAATTTTTACAGTTTTTACAGGATCGTCCTGATCCTTAACCTCTGACTGCAAAATAATTGTCACCCGGGGTTGTTTTTTCTCTCCACCTTCTTTATAAGGACTCTCGGAAGGACTAATGTAAAAACTAAGTTTCTTAATTTCCACATTTTCCCTGATCATAGATTGAAAGTTTCCCGGTAATTTTTGGTAAGAAGGATTAATTGCAACCTCAAGTTGTCCGCCTTCTTGATCGCCACCAACTTTCCTGAAAACCAAATACTCCTTGCTACTTCCATAAATCGCCAGCTCATTGACTTCTCCCTCAAGATCAATTTTATTATCTTCATAATACTTAAAATCTATTGTCCCCATCCGGACTTCCTTGACAATTGCCTCCAACGCAAAACGAGTGTCTTTCTGAGCCTCTGAGACGCTGATTGCCTTATGCTGAGCCCGGGAAACCGTTAAAAAGACACCAGCACCTATCGCCACAACAACAACAAAAATCGCTGTCGCGATCAGCGATTCTATGAGAGAAAAACCAGCAGAATTAGTTTTCTTGAAACTCTTAAACATCAGTGAATAAATCTAGAATTACTAATTACTAATTATTCATTATTCATTATTCAACTTCTCTTTTAGTTAGCCAGTCCGAGAAGACATTCTCTAAAACAATTTCTTTCTGCTTACCTTGTTCAATCCAGCCAACGTGCGTTTTTATGATTAATTCATCCGGCTCAGCAATATCTTTCTGGATCTCAATCATCCTAAAGTAACTTGTTTCATCTCCTTGCCGATCATGATTATAGTAATCCGAAAAGTAAAGTTTATATTCATTATCAAAAAGATCAGTGGTAGTAGTAGATTCTAGTTTCCACTGATTCTCTTTAGGATTAAAATTTGCTCTCGCATAACGGACGTTGCCGCCGCCAATAATTCCCTTGGTCCAACTCTCCTCCTGCATCCAATTGGAATCCCTGATTTCTCTCACAACCTCAATTCCCTCGCGTCCAAGGTTTGTTGCCGTAACTACCTCCTTGCTAATCCTGCCTGCAGCGACAGCACTGATAACCAGAGCCATCACTCCAACTAAACCCACTACAATTATACCAATTGCAATTAGGGTTTCAACTAAGCCCTGGCCTTTATTTTGACGCAGTTTCTTAAGCATAAAAGAAATCTCAGCTATCTATACTTGGACTAAATTTATTATAGCAAAAATTTTTTTATTTACAATACTACTTTTGATCTCCCTGACTACCTTCCCTCTCCAAACTTCTGACATCAATTTGTCCCGAGAGACAATTTACAAAAACTTCCCGTCGATCTTTCTCGTCTTCCACTCCAAAGAGAATCTTTCCATTAGTCACAGTATTATCACCGTCAAAATACATTATCGGTCTTGGAGGAACAAAAACAATTTCCAACTCCTTAAGAATCTTGTCATTTTTTAAAATTCTTTGTAACAATAAATCCTTGCGCAACTTCAAATGCTCAACATATTCACTTATTGCACCCTTTCCTTCAAACGGCGGACTAGTCGGCCCATTATATTCCTGATCACCATTTAAATCTTGAAATAAAATACAATAAGAATTACCCACCGCCAAGTAAACTCCATAACCCCCCTCGGGAAACTCTCCTTCTTCCATTTGCCCCAAAAGTGCCCTAGCTTGAGTGTCCTTAATAAAAGCGGTTACTTCTTCTGTGCCCATTCTCAAAGCCTTTCTTTTATCACCTGCTCGAAAATTAACAATAATAATCCCCACAATCACGGCAATGATAAAAATGATCACTAACAGTTCAATCAGTGAAAAACCCTTGTCTGATCTAGTTTTCCCCAAGTAAGTAAACATCTATATTATATGTAATATGTTTTATGTTACATGTGAAGAACAAATCAACATACAACATACTACATATTACATTCCCCATATTTTATCTAAGATCTTTTCTCCAAAGAAGATTACAAGAAAGATCGCTGTTACAAAAAACGGTGCAAAAGGAATCAAATCTCGGCCCTTCTTCTTTTTAGAAAGAATCAGGATTCCTCCCACCAATCCCCCAAAGATGAAAGCAAAAAACAAAGCCAAAATGACTTCCGGAAATCCCAAAATCAATCCTGCTAGAATTCCTAGCTTCAGATCTCCCATTCCAATTGCCTTACCCTTGGAAATTAAAAACAGAATTAAAAAAAAGCCACCACTGACTAAAACTCCCAGACCAAGATTAATCAAACTGAAATCCAAAATCAAATAGCTCGCAAGGAAAGCAAGAAAAATTCCCGGGATTACAAGACGATCCGGAACAGTGTAGTGTTTAAGGTCAACTACAAAAATCAAAATCAGAAGACAAGTAATGACCAAGAAATACAAAAGTGCAATCGTTAAATCAAACTTCCAATACAGCGCCACAAACAGAACTGCTGTCACAAGTTCTACTAAAGGGTACTGAATCGAGATTGGCTTTTTGCAATAGCGGCATTTCCCTCCCAGAAACAAAAAGCTGAGGACCGGGAATAAATCCCAAACCTCAAGCTTTTTCTTGCATTTCAGGCAATAAGAGCGCTTTTTTAGAACTGATTCTTTCTTCTTAAACCGAAAGATCACCACATTCAAAAAGCTACCTACAATCAACCCTAAAACGAAAAATAAAACGAAGAATAATATTTCCATCTCCCCCTACTT
>SOKK01000065.1 GCA_004374725.1 Patescibacteria group bacterium
ACAAAGGAGCGAAGATCAGTTCTCAATTACAACTTGAGTATGGAGTCAGGGTGAGCGAAGAAAAAGTTGTTAAGGGAGAGGTTTTTAGTTATTTTATTGATCTTAAAAACCAAGGCAGTGAGGAAATTATTGATCTCAAATTAACTTTGAGACTTCCTGAAGGAGCATCATTAGTGGAAACAAACCCTCGTTTCAATAGTGCTTCTGAAAATATTGTTGTTATTGAAGTTGAAGAGCCTCTTAAAAAAGGAACTCAAAAATCAGTTGAAGCGAAGACCAGGGTTGGTAATGAGTTAAAAAATGGTAGTAATCTACCTTTGAGAGTAACTGTTACTGGATCTAATAGTACACGCACGGATGATTTAGCTGAGACCTTTGAAGATGAAGGGCCACTCCTTGTGAGAAGTAAGGAAGGAATGGGAATTTGGGCAGTAGTTATTCCATTGTTAATTATATTTTATATCTTAATTAGTCTTGGCTCTGGTTACTTAATTGCCAAACATCTAGTTAAAAGAAGTATTAGTAAGAACTAATGTCACCAAAAGGAAATTTTAGAAGAGAAAAAAAAGAGTTTTTTGAAAAAGTTGCACAAGTTGATAGGGTAACTCGAGTTGTTAAAGGTGGAAGGCGTTTTCGTTTCCGCGCAGCGGTTGTAATTGGCGATCGCAAGGGTCGGGTTGGTTTTGGAGTAAACAAGGGAAGTGATGTTGCAGAGGCAGTGAAATATGCTGCCAAGAAGGCGAAAAAGAGTTTAGTCCGAATTCCTTTAACTAATTTCTCAATCCCCCATCAAGTTGAAGGGAAATTTAAAGGATCCCGGGTTTTATTAAAGCCGGCTCCGGAAGGTCGGGGAATTATTGCTGGAGGGGGAGTTAGAATCGTGGTGGATCTTTTGGGGGTGAAAAATGTTTTGGCGAAGATTTTGGGTTCCACAAATAAATTAAATAGTATTCAAGCAACGCTTATCGCTCTTGGGACGTTGAGATCAAAGGAAGACGTTTTTAAAATGAGAGGTAAAGAAAAATTTTCTCGTACAATAGGACCCTCACGCGCAACGGAGTCCGCTATGCGTGATCGCTCTGCGGGAAAAAAGGTAGAAAAGAAAGTGAGCAAGAAAAATAAAGAGCCCGAGGCAAAGCCTGAAGAGAAACCTCAAGCTGAAATGAAAACTGGAGGAAAGTCTCCTGTCAAAGGCGGATCTGCTCGCTTCATGCAGCAAGCGAGGCAGGCCTCTGGCGAAAAAAAGGAACAAAAGAAATAAATTATACTTATGATTACTTTGGACAAAATTAGTGCAGTTAAGAAAAAGAAGAGGAAACGGGTAGGACGCGGTGATGCTTCAGGATTTGGGAAAACATGTGGGAGAGGAACTAAAGGGCAAAAGGCGCGCAGTAAAATTCGTCCTGGTTTTGAGGGTGGACAAATGCCTTTGACTCAAAGAATCCCAAAGCGAAAAGGCTTCTCAAATATTTTTCAAAAGAAATTCTCTGTTTTAAATGTTTTGGATCTTGAAAAGAATTTTAAAACTGGGGAGAAGATTGACTATGCAGTTCTTCTAAAAATGGGCCTGGTCAAGAAAAATAGACCGGTGAAGGTTTTGGGAGATGGGGAATTGAAAAGGGCCTTGATGGTTGAAGTCCAAGCCTTTTCTAGTCAGGCCAAGAAGAAGATTGAGAGCGCAAAAGGAAAAGCGGTTGTGGTACAGATGACACAAGAAAGGAAAGCTAAGGATCAGAAAATCCCCGAGAAGAAAATTGGTCTCAAATTGAAACAGAAAAAGCCTTCGCAGAAAACTTCTCAGAATAAAATAGTTAAAAAAGTAACTAAGGAATCTAAAGTAAGTGAAAAACCAAAAGGCAAGTTAAAATAATTTAGCCTAATTTTAGAAATAATGATTGAGAAAATTACCCAAATTTTCAAAGTTCCTGACCTGAGAAAAAAAATCATTTTTACTTTGGTGATCTTGGTTATCTTTCGGTTCGCAGCGCATATTCCTGTTCCGGGAGTTGATTTAGAAAATCTTAAGGAGTTCTTTAAGGGTAATCAGTTTTTTGGTCTTTTGGATATCTTCTCTGGAGGAGGCATGAGTAGCTTTTCAATTGTGATGATGGGGATTGCTCCTTACATTAATGCCTCAATTATCATGCAGCTTTTGACGATGGTGGTTCCAAAACTGGAGGCACTTCAAAAAGAAGGTGAAGAAGGACAGCGCAAAATTAGTCGTTATACTCGCTATTTAACAGTGCCTCTGGCGGCAATGCAGTCATATGGGATGATTACAGTTTTAAGCCGAGCTAGTCAGCCAATTATTGAGGATCTTAATCCTTTCCGCTTGGTAACAATTATCCTTACAATCACAGCGGGAACGGTTTTTTTAATGTGGCTTGGTGAACTTGTGACGGAGAAAGGAATCGGTAATGGTATCTCTCTCTTAATCTTTGCGGGTATTATCGCAAGGGTACCATCAGCGATTAGAGAAACATTTGCAGTTGCTGACCCTGGTCAAATATTAAACCTTGTTTTATTCGGTGCGATTGCGCTTGTTGTTATATTCGGAGTGGTGATAATTACAGAAGGTCAAAGAAATATTCCAATTTCTTATGCGAGGAGAGTACAAGGAAATCGTCTTTTCGGAGGGGTTTCTACTCATCTTCCCTTGCGGGTTAATCAGGCGGGGGTAATCCCAATTATCTTTGCGATTTCAGTGATGCTTTTTCCAGGAATGATTGCAAACTTTTTTGTGAATGCTCAGACTTCCTGGCTAGCCTCAGCGGCACAATCGGTAACGAATATCTTTCAAAACCAGTTGTTTTATGGCGTCTTTTATTTCTCAATGGTAGTGCTTTTTACTTATTTTTATACTGCAGTTGTTTTCAATCCTGATAATATTTCTGAGAATATTCAGAAGCAGGGAGGGTTTATTCCTGGCATCAGGCCAGGGAAAAACACTGCGGGGTACCTAAGGAAAGTTCTAAGCAGGATTACTTTGGCTGGAGCGTTATTCTTAGGCGCAATCGCAGTTTTACCTTTGATGATTCAGGGGGTTACAAATATCCAAACGCTAACCTTGGGAGGCACTGGCCTTTTGATTGTGGTGAGTGTTGTGATTGAAACAATGAAGCAAATTGAATCTCAACTAGTGATGCGAGATTATGAAGGTTTTTAAGTAAGGTTTATGTTGTTGAATATTTCCATTCTTGGGCCACAAGCTTCAGGTAAAGGAACACAAGCGAGGATTTTAAAAAAGAGGTTTAATTTCTTCTATGTTGAAATGGGTGCTTTGTTGCGCGAGATTGCTAAAGAGAATAGTCCCTTAGGAAAAAGAGTAAATAAGATTGTAAATCAAGAGGGTATATTGGTTTCTGATGATGTGATTGAGTTGGTCCTAGAGAAAAAACTTTCAGGGGTAAAAAGTGATCAAGGAATTATTTTTGATGGTTTCCCTAGGATTAGTTCTCAAATTAAAAATCTTAATAAAATTCTTTCAAAACTTGGACGTAAGTTTGATCTCGTTGTTTTTATTGATCTTCCTGATGAATTAGTTTACGAGAGGATTAGTGGTCGGAGAATTTGTAGTAAGTGCGGGTTAATTTATAACATTGCTAATTTAAGTGATTCAGATAAGGAAAAATGCCAATCCTGTGGTGGAAAGTTAATAATTAGGAAAGATGATCAAGAAGAGAAGATTGAGAGAAGATTGAGAATATTTAAAAAAGAAACTTTGCCGGTAATTAATCTTTATCGCGAGAAAAAAATGCTTAGGGAAGTCGACGGAACAGGATCGATTGAAGAGGTAGCAAAAGAAATTGAGGGAATTATTAAATCTAAGTCATGATTTTTATTAAAGATCCTTTGGAGATTCGGAAAATGCGAGAAGGAGGTAAGATCTTAACAAGGATCCTAAAGAGTTTAGAAAAGGAAGTAGGAGCAGGAATGAGTACTTGGAAGCTCGAGGAGGAAACTCGCAAATTGATTATTGAAAATAAAGCTCAGCCAGCATTTTTAAATTACCAGGGTTACCCAACAGCATTGTGTGTTTCGATTAATGAAGAAATAGTCCACGGCGTTCCTTCTAAAAGCAGGATTATTAAGAACGGCGATCTTGTTTCACTGGATCTTGGAATCTCCTACCGAGGGTTGATTACGGACGCCTCGCTAACTGTGGGAGTAGGAAAAGTTACTAATAAGGAAAGAAAATTAGTTGAAGTGACCAAAGATGCTTTAAATAAAGCTGTGGTCAAGGCAAAAGCAGGTAACCAGGTCAGAGATATTTCTAGAGTGATTCAAAAGACAATTGAAGAAGCTGGTTTTCGGGTGATTAGAGATTGTGTTGGACATGGGGTTGGGAAAAGAGTTCACGAGGATCCCCTGATTCCTAATTTTGTTCAGAGGGGGAAAACAGAGATCCTTAAGACCGGAATGACTCTTGCGATTGAACCAATCGCGACCCTTGGTAGTTTTAGAACAGTTGTCGATGTTAATGGCTGGACGGTAATGACTAAAGATAAGAGTTGTACCGCTCACTTTGAACAGACAATTGCAGTGGGGAAAAATAGCGGAGAGATTTTAACTCCATTTTAGAGTTTTGGGGCTTCACTTTCAAGCAAATTTAAGTTAAAATAATGAGTGATGACGATCAACAATCAAAACAAAAGGAAGTAATTGAGGTGGAGGGTGTAGTGGAGGAAGCTCTCCCAAATGCCATTTTCAGGGTTAAACTTGAAAATGGGCATCTTATTTTAGCGCACATTTCTGGAAGGATGCGAATGCATTCGATTAAGATTTTGCCGGGTGATAAGGTAAAAGTTGAAATGACTCCCTATGATCTAGAAAAAGGCCGAATCACTTTTCGCTATTAAGAAATAGGAATGAAAGTACGTTCTTCGGTAAGGAAAATTTGTAATAAATGTAAAATTGTGAGGCGCAAAAGGAAATTGCGAGTAATTTGTGATGATCCAAAACACAAACAACGTCAGGGATAATGATTAATGATTAATGATTAATTAATAATTATTTTTATGGCACGAGTTGAGGGGGTAGAGTTGTCCCCAGGAAAGAGGATTGAAATTGGTTTGACTTCAATTCATGGAATTGGAAGGTCTTTAAGCAACCGAATTTTAAAGGAAATAAAACTTGATCCGGATAAGCGAGTTAAAGATTTGGCGGAAACTGAGATTCAAAAACTACGTGAGGTTATTGAAAAGAATTATACAGTAGAAGGTGATTTGAAAAGGGAAGTGACGATGAATATTCGTCGCCTCAAGGAAACTGGTAGTTACCGTGGTACCCGGCACAAGAAAAAGTTACCTGTGAGAGGGCAAAGAACAAAAACAAACGCTAGAACAAAACGAGGAAAGCGCATTACGGTTGGCAGTGGGCGTAAATCTCCTGCAGAGAAAACCTAGAATAAGAAATAGTTGAAAGTTAAAAGTTAATAGTTAAAAGTTAGAGGACTGAACAACTATTAACTCTTAACTACCAACCACTAACCTACTTTATGGCTGAAGAAAAAACTAAGAAGACAGGGTCACACCCTGCGAAAAAAGAATCTCAAGTTAAATCTTCTAAAGATGGCAAGGATAAAAAAGAAGATAAGGAAATTAAAGATGAAAAGAAGACCAAGAAGAATATTTCTAATACCAAAGAAACTGAGGTTAAGGATCAAAAGAAACCTCAAACAAAGGACAAAAAAGATAAAAAAGAAACTAAAAAAGATATTCCTAAATCAAAAGTTGCTAAGAAGAAAAAAAAGCAAGCTAAAAGACATGTACCCAAGGGGCATGCTTATGTTAAATCAACCTACAATAATACTTTGGTAACAATTACTGATTTAGATGGCAATATGATTTCTTGGAGCAGTGCTGGATCAACGGGATTTAAGGGAGCACGGAGAGGAACTCCTTATGCTGCAACAGTTGCAGCCAAGGATGCTATTGAAAAAGCAAAGGAATTTGGCTTGAATGAGGTGGATGTTTTTGTAAAAGGGATTGGAAGTGGAAGAGAGTCGGCAGTCCGAGCAATTCATTCCAATGGGGTAGAAGTGCTTTCGATCAAAGATGTCACTCCAATTCCTCATGGAGGTCCCCGTCCTAAGAAAGTTAGACGAGTTTAATTATTAAGCTGTAGAGATAAAATGCCCAATAAAGCAGAAGCAAAATGTCGTCTTTGTCGACGTGAAGGAGAAAAGCTTTTCCTAAAAGGCAGTCGTTGTAATACTCAAAAATGTGCACTTACGAAACGTAATTTTCCTCCAGGAATGCATGGTTTAGTAAGAGGAGGTAGGTCAGATTATGGTAAGCAGTTGAGAGCAAAACAAAAAGCAAAGCGTACTTATGGACTTAGAGAGAGCCAGTTTTATAAATATTACAAAGAAGCAGAACGTCTTAAGGGGGTTGCGGGTGATAATCTTTTGAAATTGTTAGAATCACGTTTAGACAATGTGGTTTACCGTTCAGGACTTGCAGAGTCACGGAGTGCAGCGCGTCAGCTAGTTACCCATGGGCATTTTCTTGTTAATAAAAAACGTGTTGACATTCCTTCGTTGCAAGTCAAACCTAACAATGAGATTGAATTACGCTCCCCGAGTCAGAAACTTTCTTATTTTAGACAGGTTCTACCATTCTTTAAGAAAAGTAAGCCACCTTCCTGGATGAAAATAGATCCTCTGAAATTCAGAATTCAGATTGTTAATGAATTAACTAAGGAGAATATTGGCGAAAGTAATATTGACACTCAGGCTATCATTGAATTTTATTCTAAGTAGTAGTTTTAATTTTTAACTTTTTAAACAGGAGGATACCTTGTTAGAAGAAATAAGTCTACCCTCAGTTACTTGTGAAGAAGAGGGAAAAAATAGAGCAATCTTTACTATTAAGCCACTTTATCCTGGCTATGGTATGACAGTTGGGAATGCTTTGCGCCGGGTGATGCTTTCCTCTTTGCCGGGGGCGGCAGTGACGAGCGTTAAAATTGCTGGGGCGGATCATGAATTCTCCACAGTTCCGCATGTTAAGGAAGATTTGATCGAAATTATCCTTAATCTCAAGCAGTTAAGATTAAAGCTTAGGGGTGATGAAACCCTAAAGCTTGAGATCAAGGAGAAAGGGAAAAAGGTTGTAAAAGCAAAGGACATTAAGACGCCCACTCAAGCAGAAATTATGAATCCAGACCTCACGATTGCTAATTTGGATAAAAAAGCAAAATTTGAAGTGGAGATTGAAATTTCAAAGGGACGTGGCTATGTACCAGTGGAAGAGAGAGATAGTGAGTCAGGGGAGATTGGGAAAATTTTGGTCGATGCAATTTATACCCCAGTGAAAAAAGTACGATATTCGGTGGGAAGCATCCGGGTTGGGAAAAGAACAGACTTTGATCAGGTTGTCTTTGAAGTAGAAACTGATGGTTCGATAACGCCAAGGGAGGCCTTCGCGCAGAGTGCGCGTTTCTTGGTAAATCATTTTGATCTCTTCTCAGGGCTAGACAGAGCAGGGGAGAAAGTGAAGACAGTAAAACTAAAGAAAACAGAGAAAAAGGCTGTAAAGAGACAAGAGACAAAGAAAAAAGGTGATTCTAAAAAGTTAAATATTGGAGAAATTGGACTTTCAACCCGTACTGAGAAAGCTCTTATTGATAACGGAATTAAGACAATCGCTGGTCTTTTGCGTTTCAATGCCGATGCTTTAGAGGAGAAGGAAGGTATTGGCAAGAAAGCGGTCCAAGAGGTTAAGAGCAAACTTAAGAAATTAGATTTGAGTTTGAAGGAATAATGCGTCATCTTAAAAGAGGAGTAAAATTAGGTCGTGAGAGGGAAGCAAGAAGGGCTTTACTTTTACATCTTGCTTCAGCTTTGATTTTGCATGAGAAAATTAAAACTACTGAAAAAAAAGCAAAGGCCTTAATTCCTCAAGTTGAGGAGTTAGTTAATTTAGCTAAGCAAAATCAAAAGAGAAAGTTATTGCAAAAAGGATTAAGGAAAAATGTATTTTTAAAATTGACTGAGGAGATAGGCAAATGGTATCCTGGGAGAAAAAGTGGGTATTTGAAAGTTGTACCCCTCTACTACCGTAAGGGGGATGATACAAAAGTTTTTCAGGTGAGTTTTTCTACTCATGAAGATGTTGAGATAAAGAAGGAAGGTAAAGTTACCCAGAATGCCGAAGATAAATCAAGTGCAAAAAAGAAAAAGTAATTGATAATGTGCTAGTTTCATGACACAGGCTCAACGGAAAAAATCTCACAGAGGTCCTAAAAAATCTTCCCAAAAGAAGATCGGTAAAAGGAGAGCAAGAAAGCAAAGGGCTGGTAGTCCTAAAGAGATTCATAAAAGAGAATGGTATTTATTTGATGGTTCAAAAGAGCCGTTAGGACGTCTTTCTGTGCGAGTTGCAAAAATATTAATTGGGAAGCATAAAGTTTCTTATGCCCCTTATCTCGACTGCGGAGATTCCGCGGTTGTAGTTAATGCGGATAAAATTTATCTTACAGGAAAGAAAATGGATCAGAAGGCCTATTATCACCATACTGGTTACCCTCAAGGGTTAAGAAGAAAATCTTTTCGGGAAATTCTTAAAGATAATCCTAAAGATTTAGTTTATCGATCAGTAAAAGGGATGTTGCCTAATAATAGTTTGAGGGTGAAAATGTTGAGGAGGTTAAGAATTTATACAGGCACAGATCATCCTCATAAAAATAAAGTCAAAGAGTTTAAGTTATAAAAGGAATGGTTGAAAAAAAACAATCGAAAAGAAATGATTATCTTGCAGCAACCGGGAGACGTAAGAAATCAGTTGCACAAGTGAGATTTTGGTTGAAAAAGGAAGCAAAGGAAATTGAAGTTAATGGGAAGAAACTTACTAGTTATTTCCCTAATTTTGAGTTTCAAGAAATAGTGAAAGATCCTTTGAAGAAAGTAGGAAAGGAAAAGGAATTTGCTATTACAATCAAAGTTAAAGGTGGTGGTAAACATGGTCAGGCGGAGGCAATTCGTTTGGGAGTTGCAAGAGCTCTTGTAATATTGGAGAAGGATTTAAAGCGCAGTTTGAAAAAAGCGGGGTTTTTGACACGAGATTCGCGAAGGAAGGAGAGGAAGAAACCAGGGTTAAAGGGAGCTCGCCGCGCACCGCAATGGTCAAAGCGTTAGTTGTGGATAACTTCCAGAGACCTGCCTGCCGGCCGGCAGGCAAATTATTTGTTCAGTTTTGAGTTATTAAAACAGCCTTTTAGTTAAAGGCTGTTTTATTGTTTCTTCGGGTAGCGCTTTGCAAAGAGAGTTGGGCGCCAGGGATAGTGCAGGAAGACGCTCCCAAAACTGACTGCTTTAGCACCAAGCCCTAAGAGTCTATTGGTGTCTTCGTATTCCCAGACACTGGGACCGATCACAGGGATGCTGGATACTTGGCTAAGTTCTTTAACTACTTTCCAGGTTAGAGGTTGAGCGGCTTTTCCGGAGACGCCACCTCCGCCGAATTTCTCGAGGGGGCTTTTGTCGTTTGAGTAGATACCCCAGGGAACTGAGTTAATCGCGAATGCTTCTATTCCTGTATTTTCGACTGCGTCGGCTATCTCAAGGTAGGGTTGGGCTGGTGAAACTTTGAGGATCAGAGGATGATGAGAGATCTCACCAATGAGGTAGCAGTTTTCTATTGTATCTTTGACGAACTTGGGAGCGGTGATGTCCTCCTCGATATTTGGACAGGAAACGTTGATTTCGATTCCTTGAATGTTATTGAGGTTGTTGAGGATCTTAATCATTTCAAGAAGTTCGTAGGTGGTTCCGGCGATGGAAATGACTAGGTTCAGTTTGGTGTTTTCAATTCTTTTGATTATTTCTTCAATTCCTGGATTACCTAGCCCAAGTGCGTTGACTATCCCTCCTTTGATAAATCTCACTGCGAGGAAAGGGCTTCGACCTTTCTGGGGTTTGAGAGTGACGGTTTTGTTGACGATAGTGAATAGTTTCGGATCGAGTAATTTTACCCAGCGCAGGGGATATTCCCACCACCAGCCTTTTCCAGTGTAGCTCAGCGCGCCACTTGCGGCCATGAAAAGAAATTCATGGTTATTAGATAATCTAATCAAGCTATCCTCCTTTCTTTGGTTCCCCGCCTTCGCGGGGATAGAATTTTAAGTTGCAATAAACCCCAAACCTCCTTTTTGGCTTGGGATTTGATTTATTTTACACTCTATTTTATCAGGAAGAAGTTTTAAGTCAAGTTTTTATTGAAACTGCATCGCCAATACTCTCTCCTGATGATTTAAATCTTCTACAGTATGATCTTTGAGGTGTTTAAATTTTTCTTTGGCAGCTTTTACTAGAGCCTCCTTTTGATAAGGATGAATCTCAATTAAAAGCTGAGCTTCTTTTTTGATATGATCAGGGATTTGATCAAAGAGTTTGAGATAGAGATCAACTCCTTCATCTCCACCTTTGAGGGATTTCTTTGGTTCATAGTTTTTGATCTCTTGGTCAACAAGGGAGTAATCTTTTTTGGAAAGGTAGGGTAAGTTCGCACAGATTAAGTCGAATTTTCCTTTGATATTTTTAAAAAGATCACTTTGATGCAATTTGATTTTTTCTTGAAGACCATGTTTCTTTAAGTTTGTTTCTGCTACCGTGAGAGCACCGAGAGAAATATCACTGGCGTGGATTTCTACTTTGTCTTTCAATTGGGGGAACTTTTCTTGGATTGCTTTTTGGATCGTGACCGCAATACAACCGCTCCCGGTGCCAATATCAATTATTTTGATTCTGGCTTGAGTTTCAGCTTTTTTCTTGGTTGTCTTTAAAGCTTCCTCAACGAGAATTTCAGTCTCGGGACGAGGGATTAGGACTCTTTTGTCAGTGTAAAAAGAGATTCCAAAGAATTCCTTATCTTTGGTAATATAGGCAACAGGCTCTCTTTGAGCCCGTCTTTTGATTAGTTCAAAATACTTATTTTGATCTTGAGCATTAATTTCTGTTTCAGGATAAGCAAGAATTTTTGCTCGGTCAAAACCATGTCTTTTAAGAACATATTCTAAAAGCACCTCAGAATCAAGGTCAGAAGAGGGGATGTTGTTTTGTTTCAATTCCGTGCTTGCTTTCCTGAGTGCTTCTTTAATAGTCATTATTATTTTTACCTAGTACCATTTTAATTGCCTCGTATTTCTTCCTCATCATCTTTTTTGCCTCTGGCATTAATTTTTTCCAGCTGCGTTCAATTTTATTAAGAACCCATTCTGCCCCTTCGTCCGTTTTCATTTTTTTGACTGTGTAAGCCAGTTCTAAAAGAGCGGGAATATTATCGAAGTGAGACATTGAGTCAGCGCTGGCAACAATTTCTGATTCAATGGTTTCTCGCTTAATCTTTTTACTGCCGCGGTGGGCGAAGATACAATGTTTTACTTTTTCAATTTTCTCTGGAGGATAGTCATATTGCTTAAGAACTCCTTCGGCTAATCTCGCACCGTGAATGTGGTGATTTTCATACCAGTCCTTGTTAGATACGGAGGCATAGTCATGCAAGAGTGCAGCAATTTCTGTGATCTCTTGATCAGCCCCTAGTTTTTTGGCTAGCAGCTTAGTATATTTGACTACTGATGCTATGTGATGGGACCATGCCCGAAAGCCAAATTGATTAGTTTCTTTGCGGCAGGTGTCTTGGACAAGTTTTTCAATTTTTTTGGTGATCATTTTCATTTAGTTTGTTTTTCTAACTTTGCTTTCTGGTCTTCTTTAATTAAAGCGTTAATCAAAGGGTCAATCTCTCCTTGCATAATACTGTCTAAGTTATGTAAGGTTAATTTTATTCGATGGTCGGTGAGACGATCTTGGGGAAAGTTATAGGTACGGATTTTTTCGCTGCGATCACCAGTACCGATTTGAGAACGTCTTTGATCACCGCGCTTCTTTCTTTCAGCTTCTTCCTTCTCTGCTAAAAGGCGAGAGCGGAGAACTTTAAGAGCTTTTTCTTTATTCTTGAGTTGTGATTTTTCGTCTTGGCAGGTAACGATCGTGTTGCTGGGAAGGTGGGTAACGCGCACAGCGGAGTCGGTGGTGTTTACACTTTGACCACCAGGGCCGGAGGAGCGGAAGGCATCAACTTTAAGATCTTCTGGTTTGATCTCAATGTCTACAGCCTCGGCTTCAGGGAGGACGGCGACTGTTGCAGCGGAAGTGTGAACCCGGCCGCGTTTTTGTGTGTCCGGGATTCTCTGGACCCCGGGCACCCCGCGCGCGGATTTAAGATGTTTGTAAGCATCTTTGCTGCGGATGTTAAAGATTACTTCTTTAAAGCCGCCAATTCCGATTTTACTGCTGGAAATCAGTTCTACCTTGTAGCCCTTTTTCTCTGCATAACGGCTGTAGAGCCGAAAGAGATCAGCGGCAAATAAGGCGGCTTCGTCGCCACCGGTGCCAGCACGAATTTCAATAATTGCATCTTTGTGATCATTGGGGTCTTTGGGAAGGAGGTCTAGTTCTAGTTGCTTTTCTAGCTCTGCTTTGGTTTTTTGGAGTTTCTGGTTCTCTTCTTCAGCAAGTTTTTTTAGTTCAGGGTCACTGCTTTCTTTAATGATTTTTTCGTTTTCTTGGATTTGTTTTTTAGCTTGTTCAAATTTTTTGGCGCGTTCCAAAATCTCCTTCAGGTCAGAATACTCTGAGGATAATTTTGAGTAGCGCTTTTGATTCTTAATAGTTTCAGGGTTATTAATCTCTTTTTCTATTTCTAAGAAGCGCTTTTTTAGTTGTTTGATTCGTGTGGTCATGAGGGTAGGTTACAGGTAACAGGGTACAGGTAGCGGGGCTATAAAAAAGGCCAGATTACAAAAGGCCTTTTTAGTTGCATTAAAATTAGCTAAGATTTTTTGGTGGATTTTTTTGGTTTCGTTTTAGCTTTCTTGGCTTTAGCTTTTGGCTTAGTAGTTTTTCTCTTTGCTAAACGTTTCTTAAAGCGCTCCACTCGGCCGCCAGTGTCAACAAGTTTCTGCTTGCCAGTATAAAAAGGGTGGCACATACTACAAAGATCCACTTCCATCTTTTCTTTCGTGGAAGCAGTTTTAATTTCATTCCCACACGCGCACTTAATCGTCGCCGGACTGTACTTGGGGTGAATCTTCTGTTTCATATTTTTCTAATGAATTCTAGGGTGATTATAACATTGAGGGATGTTTGAGGCAAGAAAAAAGCTCCCTGGGAAGGGAGCTAAAATTGGGCGGAGCCGCTTACGACCAAGGCCGTAATCACTAGAGCCAGGGCGGTAAGGATGGTCGAAAGCCAGGAGTGTGATTTTTCGCTGACTGTTACTGTTTCGGCCTCTGGAGTGTCTAGGGCGAGTTCCGGGAATACTTCGTCGCCCGGGAT
>SOKK01000059.1 GCA_004374725.1 Patescibacteria group bacterium
AGGTTTTCAGGAAACTGATGATTGGAAAAAGGTAGACCTGCTGGTTTTTAACACTTGTTCAGTTAGGCAGTCTGCTGAAAATCGGGTAGTTGGCCAGATCAATCTTATTCAAAAAAACCATCCTGTTAAGAAAGGGTTAAAAATTGTAGTTACAGGTTGTATACTTTACCATGATGATAGGTTTCTATCGGGAAAGTTTAAATATCCCGTTCTATTTTTATCAATTAAAGAACTTTCTAAATGGGATCAGAAACTGGTAAGACATTTTCCAAGGATAGAAAAGAGAGTTGCTAAGAAATTTTTCAAAATTTCTCCGCGTTACAATTCAAAGTTCCAGGCCTATATTCCTATCTCCTTCGGCTGTGATAATTTTTGTGCTTACTGTGTTGTGCCTTATGCGAGAGGGAGAGAGGAAAGCCGACCAATGAAGGAGATTTATGATGAAGTGAAGAATTTGATAGATGAGGGTTATAAAGAGATTACATTGCTGGGGCAGAATGTAAATAGCTATTCAGGGCAGAGGTTAGAGGGCAGAGGGAAGAGGTTAAAATTTAGTGAACAATTTCCGCAATTACTGGAGTTGTTAAATAGCATTAAAGGGGAGTTTTGGATTCGGTTTTTGACTTCGCATCCCAAGGATCTTTCAGGTGAGCTGATCAAGGCGATTGCTAGTTTAGATAAAGTGACGAAATATCTTCACCTGCCAGTCCAATCTGGCGACAATCAAATCTTAAAGGCAATGAATCGCAGATATACAGTGGAGGATTATAAAAAGCTAGTAGCGAAAGTTAGAAAAGAAGTTCCAGGGATTACAGTTTCTACCGATATTATTGTCGGTTTTCCGGGAGAAACTAATGAACAATTTGAAAATACTGTGAAATTATTTAAGGCAGTGAAATTTGAGATGGCTTACATTAATCGTTACTCACCGCGGGAGAGAACGGCAGCGTTTAGTTTGGAAGATAATGTTCCTTTTAAAGAGAAAAAGAGACGTGATCAAAAATTAAATCAGGTTTTATCCGAAAATATTCAGAAACAAAATCAAAAACTTATCGGCAAAAAGATAGAAGTTTTGGTGGAAAAGAAAAAGGGTGATTATTGGATCGGAAAAGACGAAGGTTTTAGAACCATTAAATTCAAAGGCGGGAAAAATTTAATTGGGAAGTTTATTGATGTGGAGATAACTAGAAGTCTAGGTTGGGGACTGGAAGGAATGAGGGTAGAGGGCACAGGGCACAGGGCAAAGGTTAAGAATAAACTAGTGGTTATTTTGGGACCGACGGCTTCGGGGAAAACCGGATGGGCCAAGGAGTTAGTCAAGGAATTTAGGGGTGAGATCATTTCGGCGGACAGTCGGCAGGTTTATAAGGGCCTTGATATTGGAACAGCGAAGGACCTGCCTCGCGGCAAGGCGGGTAAAAAAGTTCCTCAATTTTTGGTTGACATTAAAGAACCAAATCAAAAATTTGACATCTCAGAGTATCAAGAATTGGCCTATCAAAAGACAGAAGAGATCTGGAAGCGGGGAAATTTGCCATTCTTGGTCGGAGGAACGGGGCTTTATATCAGTGCAGTAATTGATGGCTATGTTTTGCCGGGTGATCAGCCAAACCCTAAGCTGCGTGCTGAACTAGAATCTAAAAATTTAGATGAACTGCAGAAGGAATTAAAGAAATTAGATCCGATTACCTATCAAAAAATAGATTTCAAAAATAAGCGGAGGGTAGTTCGAGCGCTGGAAGTTTGGATTAAAACTGGAAAGTCAATTGTAGAAAAACGAGAAATGAAGAAACCCAGCTTTGATGTGTTAATAATCGGTATTGACATTCCTCGTGAGGAACTCTATCGAAAAATTAACAAGCGCGTTTTAGAAATGATAGACCAGGGTTTGGTTGAGGAAGTGAAGAAATTTTATCTTAAGGGTTACAATTTTAATCATGAAGCATTTTCGGGAATTGGCTATCGCGAAATCTCCGGTGATCTAGATAAACTTGGTAGGAGTGAGATAGAGAATTATCAAATTTCTCAAGAGGTAATCGAAAAGATTCAACAGAATACTAGGAATTATGCTAAGCGGCAGATGACATGGTTTAGGCGAGATAAGCGGGTTAGGTGGGTGGGTGATGTTGATGAAGCGCGTGAGTTGATTCAAGGGTTTATTAACGAATGAAATTAATATTTTCCCTGTAGGTCAATTCATGAATTGACCTACAGGACGATGTTTTTAAAGAAGGGACTTTTTATGTTGGCAAAAATCAAAAGCGTCGCTATTGTCGGCCTGGAGTGTGAGGAGGTGGAAGTGGAAGTCAATGTCGCTCGCGGAATGCCGAAATTTATTCTGGTTGGTTTACCTAATAAGGCCGTGGAGGAATCTAGAGATCGAGTGAAGTTAGCAGTTAGGAATAGCGGGGCGTATTTCCCTGGGGGCAGGATTACGGTCAATCTCGCACCGGCAGATTTAAAAAAAGAGGGACCGCATTATGATTTGGCAATTGCAGCGGGAGTTTTAAAAGCATCGGGGCAGGTAGATTTTGATGAGAAAAAATGTTTGTTTGTTGGTGAGCTGTCTCTGGATGGCAGACTTAGGGCAGTTAATGGAGTATTGCCAATTGTTAGCTATGCGAAAGAGAAAAAATTCCAGAAAGTATTCTTGCCTCAGGGGAACTTAAAAGAAGCTGACCTTGTTTCGGGAATTGAGATCTGTCCTTTGGAAACAATCTTTGATTTTATTGATAATCGGGGAAGATGGGAAATTTATAGAACAAGAGGTTTTGTGGTGGAGGACAAAGTGGAAGCAGGGGGCGATAATCTTTCTTTAATTAAAGGTCAGGAGTTTGCAAAGAGGGCACTGGAGATTGCGGCAGCAGGTGGACATAATTTATTAATGAATGGACCGCCAGGAAGTGGAAAAACACTTTTAGCGAAAGCACTACCTTCGATTCTACCCTCTCTAATAACGGAGGAAATTCTAGAAGTCAGTAAAATCTATAGCGTTTCAGGACTATTGTCGGAAAAAGAACCCTTGATTAAAGAACGTCCCTTTCGCTCGCCTCACCACACTAGCTCTGCTGTAGCACTGGTAGGAGGGGGACAATGGCCGAAGCCCGGAGAGGTTTCTCTGAGTCATCGCGGAGTTTTGTTTTTAGATGAATTGCCGGAATTCCCCAGGCAGGTCCTGGAGGTTTTAAGGCAACCAATAGAAAACGGCGAGATTGCAATTGCGCGGGCCCAAGGAACAATTACTTATCCGGCAAGATTCACTCTGGTTGCGAGCATGAACCCCTGCCCTTGCGGCTATCTTACAGATCCAGCAAGAGAGTGTACCTGTACCCCTGTCCAAGTAGCGAATTACCAAAAGAAGATCTCAGGACCGTTCTTAGATCGGATTGACTTACAAGTAGAAGTAGCGCGGGTGAAGTATGAAAAACTGACCTCAAAAGAAGAAAGTGAGTCATCAGAGGTAGTTAGGAAAAGAGTGGAAATGGCAAGGAAAATTCAGTCAGATCGTTTTAGAACTAATTCCAAAGTGAGGACAAATGCGGAGATGGGACTGGAAGAAATCAAGCAGTATTGTGGGGTTGGTAAGGAAGGTCAGGAGCTATTAAAATCTGCGGTTACCCAAATGATCCTCTCGGCAAGGGCCTATCATCGCGTTTTAAAAGTTGCAAGAACAATT
>SOKK01000036.1 GCA_004374725.1 Patescibacteria group bacterium
TTGTGGTACTGTAATCCATAATTCGAACGTAGAATTCAGAACGCAGAATGCAGAAAATTAACTCTGCGTTCTACGTTCTGCGTTCTGCGTTCAACTTAGTAATGTATATAAACCGGTGTTCCTTCAACTGCCCAATCATAGACCCGTTTTGCGACCCCTGGTGCCAGGCGGATACAACCATGTGAAATCCGTTGTCCAAGATGACTCAACGGCTCTTGTACTCCGCCATAAAGAGGCAATTCATGAATCCCATTCTCCGTAGAGCCCGCAAAGTAAATTCCCATCCACCAAGGCATCCAGCAACCAGCACTCTCCGACCAAGCCATGGGGCTATGATCCAAAACCTCAAACATTCCTGCTTTGGTTGCCATCCCCGGACGGCCCGTGGAAGTCATGAAATGTCCCCAAACTTTTCCATCCTGCCAGCAAGTAAAGGTCTGGCTGCCAAGATTGATTTCAATAAACTTTCCTTCCAAACCTCCTGTCGGAGGAGCAAGACCATCAGCATCCAGATAGTTGCTTGGTTGATTTTCTCCTCTAACTATCGCAACAAGGCGGACGTTATCTTCAGCGCGTTTAACAAAATAACTGTCAAAAAATTGATTTAATTCCTGCTTGCTTTTTTTAACAATTCTCTTGTTCTGAAGCGAGGTTTTATTCCGGTCTTCACTCTGGACAATCTCGGCATCCGTATGAACCACTCCCAGTTGGTCAAGGACTGGGGTAACCGAATCACCAATTAAGCCGACAAAGAAAAATAAAAGAGCAAACCCAAAAGAATATAACTTGATTGAGTTATTGCTCTGTTTCATTGCTTCCTCCTTTTTGTGCTTGCTCCAATTCATCCACAGCTCGTGCAAACTTGCCTTTCTCCGCACTCTCCACAGCACTTTTTCCAATCTCAGTAGGAGTAGCTTCTACTTTCGGTTGCTTTTCTACTTCTTCAGGTCGAGCCTTGGGAGCAGGAACCTCGGGTTCTATAGGAGGCTTTTCTAAAACAGGAGGACTGGGCTCTGCTTCTACACCCTCTTTCACTTCTGGGCGAAAAGAAGGCTTTTCTCGAGCCTCTATGGGAGGTACTTCTTCAGGAATAGCTTCAATAGCCCCCCCTGCTGGAAATCGAGGTTTATAAAGATTGCCACGATCACTACGATGAGTATTTTGCGGACTTCTACCGTTCATTTTTGGGTTTTATTTTTGTATTATTTTTCTTAAGTAACCAACAAACAACGCTTAAAACAAGCGTTTTTCTAAGCTTCCAAACTGACCAAAAAGGGCCATTTTTGACTATATTATCCCTGGTTGTCTATCTGTATGTTACTCAATTATAGCACAAAAATGGCTTTTGGTCAATAAATTTAAGCTAAATAAAAAACAGGGTTTAGACCTACGCTCCCTATTTGAACCACAGCTTAACTACTTTTTAGAGCTTCAAATTCAAGCGAAAAAGTGCTCCCTTCTCCCAACTTACTTTCGATGCCAACACGGCCTTTATGAAGCCCCACAACCTCCTCCACAATTGCTAGCCCCAGGCCTGTTCCTTTTCCGTCAAACTCTTTAGCATTCCTGCTTCTGGAGAAACGTTTAAGAACATTTTTCAAATCCTTATCTGCGATTCCAATCCCTTCATCCTGAACCCGAAAAACTACTTTGTCATCCTCCTCAAAAAGATAAACTAAAATCTCTCCACCCTTCGGGGTATACTTAATTGCGTTCTGGATCAAATTCTTGAACGCTACTTTCAGCAAAAATGGATTACCCAAAACCTTCACCGGGCTTAACTGAAATTTCAGATGCACTCCTTTTCTGACTTCGAAGTCCTCCAAAAAATCAATCACCTCTCGGACCAAAGGGTCAAGCTCTACCACCCCAAAATCTCTCCGAAGCCCTTCGTCCGATAAGTCCTCAAGTAGGGAAAGTTCACGGGTTAATTCTTCCATTTCATAGACTGCCTGGGAGATAAATCTAATACTCCTCTTTTTACCTTTAGCTTCCTGTTCCAATAGACCCAAATTTCCCTTGATTACCCCCAAGGGGTTATTCAATTCATGGGTAACATTTCCCAAGAGTTTGCCTTCCTTTAATCTTTCCTTGTCATCTATTTCTTCCTGCCGTGCTGAGACCGAAATACTAAGTTCCTCACAGCCAAGCTCGTGCGGTGGAGGAGTGTGCACTGTAACATTTAGAGGTTCTTCCCTCTCCTTTTTCTCTTCACGAAAACTAAAAAACCACGATCCAATCATCATCTCAATCAATTAACTTATAACCAATATTCCTCACGGTCTGAATTAAATCGCCGCAGCTATATTTTGCTAACTTCTTCCGCAAATTACAAATATAAACATCAACCACATTTGTAAAAGGATCCTCGTTGTAACCCCAAACGTTCTCTAAAATTTTTGTACGGCTGAGAACTTTATTTAAATTCTGCAAGAAGTAATCTAACAACAAGAACTCATAATAGCTCAAGGAAATACTTCTTTTATTCACAAAAACCTCTCTCGATTCTCGGTTTAATTCAATCCGGGAATGCAAGCTTTCATTTGTCTTCTCCCTATTCTCACCTCTCCGTCTTAGAACTGTTTTCATCCTGGCCAAAAGCTCCTCAAAAGAAAAAGGTTTTGTTAGATAATCATCAACTTCGCTCTTAAAAGCATCTAATTTCATTTTTAGTTCATTCTTAGCAGTAAGTACAATTCGAGCTGCAGGATTTTCCTCCCCCGCTAATTTTTTGCAAATTGTTAACCCATGAATATCAGGAAGCAATAAGTCAATTAAGATTAAATCGTAGCAGTTATCGCGGGCCAAAATCAGTCCCTCTTCACCTAGGGTAGCAAAATCAACTTGAAAACCCTCGCTTTTCAAACCTTCCTTGATAAACTCAACAATCCCTTCCTCGTCTTCAATGATAAGAATTTTCATCTTCGTTTAACAATTGGTTAATTCTGATTCTATTATAATACTACTGCAAGGATTATTAAAGCTAGATTAAGGAGAGATTAAGACCCCCGCCTCCGCGGGGGCAGGTTCCCTGCTCTACAAACATACATTGTGAATAAACTCCACATCTGCTAGATTTAAACTGATGCAAGAAAAACCTTGTCCCGGACTTGATCCGGGAATTTGCCCCGGACTTGATCCGGGGTGGAAAATTAAACAAGCGATTCCTAAAGATATTTTAGGAAAACTAAGCGATTATCCTCAATTAGTCGCCCAGCTTTTGTATAACCGCGAGATTAAAACCAAGCAAGATGCAGAGAAATTCTTTAGTGGCGACTACGAGAAAGACCTTCACGACCCTAGTTTGTTAAAGGATCTACCTGAAGCTACAGAAAGAGTTCAAAAAGCCCTGGAGAACCAGGAGGTAGTTGGAATTTTCGGCGACTACGATGCAGATGGAGTTACTGGAACGGCACTGCTTTGCGAAGGACTCAGGAAATTAGGCCTTAAAAAAGTCGTTTCCTACTTGCCAGATCGAGTGAAAGAAGGCTATGGCTTAAACCAAAAGGCCTTAGAATACCTCAAACAAAAAGGCGTTAAATTACTAATAACGGTTGACTGTGGTGTCAGTAACAAAGATGAAATTGAGTGGCTTAACAAACAAAAAATCGACACGGTTGTAATTGACCATCACTATCCCCCTGAAGAATTACCCAAAGCCCTCGCAATTATCAAC
>SOKK01000026.1 GCA_004374725.1 Patescibacteria group bacterium
CCATCATCTCCGGCAAGATAGAGATTGTACTCCTTGTTTTCTTCACCAACAAAGGTAATTTTCCCTTCTGCTGTAGGTTGAGCTTGTTGCTCATCTTTTTGTTCAAACCCCGGCACCCCACAGCCCAAGAAAGTTGCTAGGAAGAGGGCGGCTAAAAAGAGACCCAGAAAATACTTAAATTTCATTTTTAAGGATTAGAATTTACTCTAACCCTATTATAGCGTGAAAGTCCAAGAAGATAAACTTACTTTTTTAAAGGTTCGGCAATTACTATTCTAGCAAAGAGTTATTAAAAGATAATTAAGTGGAGATTAAAAAACAGGCCTTTCAGCCTGTCTTAATTGAAAATTGATAATTAGTAATTACTTCCCGCACTCCACACACTCCGGTCCTTCTTTCTTTTCCACCATCACTCCCTCGCACTTCTTACAAATCCCCACTGGTTTGTTCCAAACTGCATGATCACATTTTGGATATTGGTCGCAGGCATAAAAGGTGCGGCCTTTCTTGGTAGTTTTTTCTACCAGTTCGCCTTTCTTACACTTCGGGCACTTTACCCCAGTTTTCTTACTGATTGGTTTAATTCCCTTACAATCTGGATACTTTGAACAACCCAAAAACCTCCCAAAGCGTCCTCGTTTCAAAACCATTGGCGCTCCACATTTCTCACATTTTTCATCTGCATATTCCTTCTGTAATTTTTCTTCCTCTTTCTGCTGCTCCGGAAGCGGTTTAGCATTTTTACATTCTGGATAGCCAGAGCAAGACAAGAATTTTCCAAAGCGTCCCAACTTAATCACCATCGGCTTGCCGCACTTGTCACACTTCTCTTTGGTTTTTTCCTCAGTCACTTTTTTCTTATCAATTTGTCCTTCTTTTTTTGTAAGGTGTTTTTTAAACGGTTTATAGAAATCACCAATTACTTTTCTCCATTGCAACTTTCCTTCCGCGATTTCATCTAACTCTTCCTCCATTTGAGCTGTGAATTTCAGATCCACAATTTCCGGGAAGTGTTCAACCAAGAGATCATTCACTACTATTCCTGTATCTGTAGGATAGAACTTCTTTTCTTTTTTTTCTACGTAACCCCGCTCGATAATCGTTGACATTGTCGGGGCATAAGTAGAGGGCCGCCCAATTCCCTCTTTTTCGAGGGTCTTAACCAAACTTGCTTCTGTGTAACGCGGAGGTGGCTCGGTGAAATGTTGATTAGGAATCAGTTTGATAAGCTCTAACTCATCACCTTCCTTTAATTCTGGTAGTTCTACTTCTTTGCCATTCAAGATCGTCCTTCCGTTTTCAGCATCCTTCCCTTCAACATAAACCGCAATAAATCCTTTGAACTTAATAATAGAACCAGTGGCGCGGAAGAGATAGTTTCCAGCTTGAATATCTACTGTTGTTGCGTCAAAGATTGCTTCTTGCATTTGAGAAGCAATTGCGCGTTTCCAGATTAATTCATATAAACGAAATTGATTTTTATCTAAGTGTTGTTTAACATCTTGAGGATACCTAAGAAATGAGGTGGGGCGAACTGCTTCATGTGCTTCTTGAGCACCTTTTTTGCCTTTGTAATAACGTGGTTTAGCTAAGGCAAACTCCTTGCCGAACTTGATCTCAATTGCCTTCTTGGCTTCTAAAAGTGCATTCTTAGCTAGATTCACAGAGTCCGTACGCATGTAAGTAATCAAACCAATCGAGCCTTTTTTGCCCAGCTCGATTCCCTCGTACAACTGCTGGGCAAACATCATTGTTTTCTTTGCTGAAAATCCAAGTTTGCGCGCCGCCTCCTGCTGGAGAGTACTTGTTGTAAATGACGGGGCAGGATTGCGCTTGCGTTCTTTTTTTGTAACTGAAGTTACTTTATAGTCCGCGCCTTCAAGATCTTTAACTATCACATCACTTTCATCCTTGGACTTAATCCCCATCTTCCCAATTGACTTATCGTCTTTCTTTAAGAGTTTTGTTCCAAATTCCCCGCCATCTTTCTTCAACTCCGCAATAATATCCCAATATTCTTCCGGCTTAAACTTTTCTATCTCTCGCTCACGCTCTACAATCAAACGCACCGCCACTGATTGAACTCGTCCAGCTGATAGGCCATAGCGAATCTTTTTCCAAAGCAAGGGACTCAATTCATAACCAACCAGTCTGTCTAAAATCCTCCGTGCTTGCTGAGAATCTACTAGATTCAAGTCAATTCCACGAGGGTTTTTAAGTGCTTCTTGAATGGCACTTTTGGTAATCTCATGGAAGGTAATCCGTTCTACTTTTTTATCTTTGGAGTCTAGAATGAAATCCAAGTGCCAGGCAATTGCTTCACCCTCACGGTCCTCGTCCGTAGCCAAGATCACTAAATCAGCCTTTTTAGCAAGGCTTTTAAGTTCCGAAACACGCTTCTTACTCTTGGGAGGAATGACGTAAGTCGGTTCAAAATCTTTTTCAACATCAACGCTTAATTTGCTTTTCGGCAAATCACGAATATGACCATAAGATGATTCTACTTTATAGTCTTTTCCCAAGAAGCGACTGATTGTTTTCGCTTTTGTTGGTGACTCGACGATTACCAATTTTGACATGGCACTTTAAACAACACAATAAAATCCCCCTTCTAATCTCTTCACCAGGTTTTTAATCTCCATCACCGCAAGGGTACTACTCAATTCCTGAGAAGTCAAGTTCAGTTCGCGAACAAGTTCTTGAATGTGTTTATTTTTGTTCAAGAGACTTTCATAAATCATTTTTTCTTTTGGATCATCAAGGGCTATTTCTTTTTTGGGAACTTTGAAATAGTTTAGACCTAGCTCTTCCAAAATATCTTCTACCTTCGTCACCAACTTCGCACCACTTTGAATTAAGAGATTGCAACCCCTGCCCTGCTTGTGATCTAGATTGTAAGGGATCGTAAAAACCTCGCGATTTTGTTCGAGAGCATAACTTGCTGTAATTAAAGCACCGCTTTTTTCTCCCGCTTCAGTAACTAGAGTTCCTAGAGCCAGCCCACTAATCAAACGATTGCGCCGGGGGAAATTCTCTTTCAGAGGCAAAGTCCCAATCGGGAATTCCGAAAGCAAGATCCCGTTTTTGGCTATTTCCTGCGCTAAACTAGCGTTACTCCTCGGGTAAACTTGATCTAGCCCACAAGCCAAAACCGCCACTGTCGTCCCCCCATTCTCTAGGGCAGTTTTATGTGCCACGCTATCAATCCCAAACGCCATCCCACTCACAATCCCAATCCCTTGTTGAACCAGTTCCTTAACTAGCTTTTCGGTTGCCTTAACTCCCTCCGGCGATGACTTGCGCGTCCCGACTACGGCGACAAATGGTTTTTTAAAATCAATTTGCTTGCCTTTATAATAGAGCAAGGGCGGAAAGGCATGGATTTCTTTTAAGAGTTTGGGATAGTTTTGATTAAGATAGGTTAAGCATTTAACTTGGTGTTTGTTTAATTTTTCTAGTTCTTTGTCTGGGTCAAACTTTGAGCGCTGTTCTAAGATTTTTTGAACGATATTTTGATTAAGACCGGTTTCTAGTAATTCACTATAAGAAGCCATGAAGGCTTTTTTATAATCAGAAAAATAATCAGTCAGCTTTTTGAGACCAACCGGCCCGAGGC
>SOKK01000011.1 GCA_004374725.1 Patescibacteria group bacterium
TTGCTTCCTCAATTTTCTGGTTAAGAACTTTGGTTAATTCTTTCCTTCTCTCTTCAGTCAAATCCGGGAGATTAACCCGGATTGCTTCTCCATCATTCTGGCAAGTTAAACCCAATTCCGATTCTGAAATTGCTTTCTCAATTGCCTTTAAATTACTCTTATCCCAGGGCTGGACTACGATTGATCTTGCATCCGGAGCATGGACATTCGCAATTTGTTTTAAGGGAGTTTTTGTTCCATAGCAATCAACGCTAACACCTTCCACTAAACTAGGATTTGCTCTTCCAGTTCTAAGGGCACCTAATCCCTCTTCAAAGTGCGCCAAAGCACTCTCTAACTGAGGTTTAATTTCTTTGATTGTTTTATCAACCATAGATTATGCGAATTAAGCTTAAACTAGAAAAGAGGACCTTTTTTCGCTGCCTGAAGCTCTCCAATCCCAATATAAATCGTTTGGGGGTTGGAAGAATCAATTACAAGAAAGCTTACATGACCAGGAGTCTCTAATTTGCTTGTCTCCCAACTTTCCCCTTCATTTACACTGCGATAAATGATTTTTTCAGTGCTAAAGAAAATCACTTCTGATTGCATGGGGCTGACTGCAATTGCAAAAACGCCACCAGACTTTGGGGGCATTAAAGTATTCACCAGTTCCCAATCATCTCCACTATTCTTGCTCAAATAAATTCCTTTATCCGTTCCTGCATAAACTCGCTTGCTGTTTTGAGGATCAATCACAACTGTATTAATTCTGAAGTTTTTCTTACTGGTCGCATAAGTAACTTGTTTCTCATCTTTAGCTCCTGTTTCTTTCCAAGTTTTTCCTCCATCACTACTCTTAATCACTCCCAAATCTTTGTCTGTTCCAGCATAGACAACTTGGGGATCATTAAGATCCACTGTTAAACAAGTGATTTCTTTTTTCTCAAACCACTTCAAAGCATTCCAACTTTCACCATAACTTGTGCTTTTAAGAATTCCTCCCTCACTAGTACCAACATACAGAACACCACCGTTAATCGGGTCTGCGGCAAGGGTTAAAACTTTAGCGTTCTTTGTAGACTCCGCATATGTTTCCGTCCAACTTCCGCCACTATCTTCACTCCTGTAAATACGACCATATTTGTCGTGGAAACAAGCTAAATAAACTGTTTCACTGGAAAGCTGATCCAGGGCAATTGCTGTGACTTTAAGGCCTTTCCCATCTTTTGGTAAACCACTATTAATTGCTTGCCAATTTTGCCCCCCATCAGTGGTTTTGAAGATACCCTTGTTTTTACTCCCAACATAAATAGTGCTTGTAAAAACTCGATCTGACGTTAGGGCAGTTACTTCAAAAGGAGGAAGCAAAGTGGTTCCCTCTTCTTTACTGGAAAGGTGCTGCCAAGTTTCTCCACCATCAATACTCTTATAAACCCCACTATTCCCCGAGCCATTACAGCCAAACCCAACCAGAACTAAACCGATTATGACAAATGCGGTTAAAACCGGGAAGAAAAATTTAGTTTTTAACATCGGATTAGATTAGAAATTAAGCTATTGTAAGCTGTAGCGAATAAATTCCCCAATCTGAATATTCTCACCAATTTTAGCAATTTTATCTGTGAGCAATTCTGAAACTGTTATCTTAGGATCTTTAAAGAAGGGCTGAGTAAGTAAACTGATTTCTTCCTGAAATTTTCTCAACTTCCCTTCCACGATTTTGTCCTGCACTTTCTTGGGTTTCTTCTCCTGCTTCACTTGCTCCAAATAAATTTCTCTCTCTTTTTCTAAGACCTTCTTAGGAATATCTTTAGAATCTAAATATTGTGGACTATTAGCCGCAATGTGCATTGCAAGATTACGGGCCAATTCTTGAAATTCCTTGTTCTTAGCAACAAAATCAGTTTCGCACAAGACCTCAACCATTACTCCTATTTTCTGGTTAGTATGAATATATGAACCAATTACACCCTCCTTAACTTCTCGCTCAGATTTCTTGAGAGCAATTTCTTGTCCTTTCTTACGCAAATTTTCTACTGCTTTATCAAAATCACCTTTGGCTTCTTCCAAGGCTTCCTTACAATCCATCATTCCACAACTTGTTTTCTGACGCAGCTTTTGAATCTCACTTGCTGATATAGTCATTACTAATTACTAATTATTAATTGATAATTAGATCCCTGTCTCTAAATCCTCCATCACTTCCTCGACATTTCTCTCTGCATCTTTTTCACTTTTCTCTTCCTTTGTTGGTTCTTTCCTTTCCTTAGAAACTTTTTTGGTTTCTTTAGTTTCCTTTTTCTCATCTTTCTTCTTAACCTCAACTTTCCCTCCTACTTTTTTAATTGCATCCGAGACCACCTTCATTAAAAGTTCAAGGGACTTTAAGGCATCGTCATTAGAAGGAATCGGGTGATCAATAAGGTCGGGGTCGGCGTTAGTATCCAAAAGTGCTACAACCGGAACATTTGTTTTATTTGCTTCCCTGACAGCATTTTTCTCCTTTACCACATCAACAACGAAAATCGCCGCAGGCAATTTATCCACTCCCTTCAATCCCCCAAAGAGAAATTCCAAACGCTTGATTTTATCTTTCAAAAGTGATGCTTCTTTCTTGGTATACTTTTCAAATTCACCCTTTGCTTCCTGATCCTCTAGTTTCTGTAGATAACGTACTTGGCGAAAGATTGTTTTGAAGTTCGTGAAAGTCCCACCCAGCCATCGTTCAACTACAAAAGGCATTCCACAATCCTTCGCTGCTTTCCTGACAATTTCTTTTGCTTGAGGTTTTGTTCCCACAAACAAAATTTTCTTTCCTTGTTTAACTTCTTTAGCTAGAAAGTCCAAAGCGTTTTTTAATTCCGACTGGGTTTTTTCGAGATCAAGAATGTGAACGTGATTTCTTTTGTCAAAAATAAAAGAGTGCATTTTGGGATTCCAGCGACTAGACTGGTGGCCAAAATGAACTCCCGCTTCCAACATTTCCTTGATTGTAGGAATTTTCGTTTCCATAAGTTTTGCTCCTTTTTAGACCTCTACCTCCGTCTTTTCAAGTCCAGGGACCCTGTCATACAGCAGGGCAAGGGATGGACTTAATCGGGAGGTATGTGAAATAGATATATAGTTCACGAGTTATTATAGCAGTTTTGGAGGGTTTTGCAAGGCAAGAAATTGACTTTATCCTGATACCTGCTACAATTATTCCTTAAACCCGAACCTTAAAAATATCCTGAAAGGGGTGAGAAATAGATGGATCTAGAAGAGGTTGATCTTTTCCGGCTAGATTTAAATCTATTCGATCTTAGCAGAAAACACTGCAACTTCACCGTCACCATAAATCCCCAACTGCTAGAAAGATATCGAGAGGTAAAGGGATGGAACCAAGTAGCCTTGTCGACGTGGCGGGAAGACAACGCCTCAAGATTTTGTGAGCTCTTCAAATCAAATTACCAACTCGAGGACGTGAAAATTGAACGCGGCCAGAAGGGTCACATTTCAGCTTTCGTCATTCACTCACGACCCAATCCCCTTCAATCACAAGCGAAAGAGATAACCGAATAC
>SOKK01000032.1 GCA_004374725.1 Patescibacteria group bacterium
GTAAAGGGGATTTCTACGGGAACAGGAAAGGGTAAAAAGAAATAAGGGTTTATTTTTCTGTCACCCTGAACTTGTTTCGCATGACAGCCGAATTATGTCAAAATGTAAATACATCTTTGTCTCAGGCGGTGTCTGCTCCGGGTTAGGAAAAGGAATTGTTGCCTCATCAATCGGAGCGCTGCTTAAAGCCCGCAAGATAAGGGTCTCAATGCAAAAATTGGACCCTTATTTAAATATTGATCCGGGAACAATGAGTCCCTTTCAGCATGGGGAAGTGTTTGTTTTAGATGATGGAATGGAGACCGATTTAGACCTCGGTCATTATGAGCGCTTTATTGATGAAAGCTTAACAAAGTTTTCCAGTGTTACGACTGGTCAAATCTATAGCGATGTTCTCAAGAAAGAGCGGCGGGGTGATTTCTTAGGCAAGACAATCCAGATTGTCCCTCATATTACAGAGCAAATTAAAGCGATGGTTCAAAAGGCGGCCAAGGTTAGCAAAGCAGAAGTTTTAATTTGTGAGATTGGAGGAACAGTCGGTGACATTGAGGGTCAGCCCTTTTTGGAAGCCATTCGTCAGTTAAAACAAACCCTCGGGGAAGAAAACGTTTTCTCGGTCCATGTTACTCTTCTCCCCTTCCTAAAAGCTTCCCAAGAATTAAAAACAAAACCGACTCAAGCAAGTATCCGGGAATTAAGGCGGCTTGGAATTCAACCTGATATGATTATTGCGCGGGCGGATTATGAAATTGATCAGGAGCTTTTGGAAAAAATTGCTCTTTTCTGTGATATTGAAAAAGAAGCCGTTGTTCCTTCCCCAACTTTAGATAGTATCTATAAAGTGCCTTTGAATTTCCACGAGCTGGGGGTGGAAAGAACGATTGCCAAGAAGTTAAAATTAAAATTGAGCGAAGCAAATCTTGATGATTGGATTGAATTAGTCGGGAAGATTAACCAAGTCAATCGCACGATTAAAGTTGGACTGGCTGGAAAGTACACTGATTTAAATGATGCTTACATGAGCGTCGTGGAAGCCTTAAAGTCTGCGGGTTATCACCATGATGTGAAGGTTGAGATTGAGTGGGTTGATGCAGAGCGTTTGGAAGAAGGGGATCTTTCGCAGTTAAAGGAGATTTCGGGAATTGTGGTCCCGGGAGGATTCGGGGAGCGAGGGATTGAAGGAAAAGTGATTGCCGCTCAATATGCCCGGGAGAACAATCTGCCTTATCTGGGGTTGTGTTTGGGGATGCAAATCGCGACGATTGAGTTTGCCCGGAATGTTCTTAAGATCAAGAATGCCAATAGCAGTGAATTTGCGCCGGCGACGAAGTACCCTGTGATTTATATCATGCCGGAGCAGGAGAAGATTAGGAAAAAAGGTGGTACAATGAGACTTGGCGCTTATCCTTGTAAGCTTAAAAAAGGAACTTTGACTTATAAGGCCTATAAAACAGACGAGATTTCAGAGCGCCATCGCCATCGCTATGAGTTTAATAATCGTTATAAGGACCGAATGGAGAAAGCGGGCTTAATTGTAGCGGGGGATTATTTAGATGGTAAGGTTGTTGAGATTGTGGAGAATAAAAATCATCCTTGGTTTGTGGGAGTCCAGTTTCATCCCGAGTTTCAATCCCGTCCGACAAAGCCTCATCCGCTATTTAGAGACTTTGTGGAAGCCTGTTTGAAGGGGTCAACGCTTGTATAATAATGTAGTATGCGGAATGGGGGATAGGGTATGTGAAATAAAAACATTCCGTATCCCGCATCCTCCATCCTCCATTTTTAATCATAGATCAGATGAGCATTGCTCTGTCTCAAGCGCAAAACTTAATCCAGGAAATCTATGGTATTCCCGATGACCGTCTCTATGAAGTAGAGGATCTTCTTTACTATGAGCAAAAGTTTATTTTAAGGTATATCAAACTTTTACAATCAAAAGATCGTCCGGGAGTTGTTGAAAACCTAGTTGTTGCTTTGGCTTGGTTTCTCGCTTTGATGAATCGCTATCATTTTGATTTGGAAAAAATCACCTGGAAGCGCTATTCCTATAAGTGTCCTTTTTGTATGGATATTCCCTGTAGTTGTTCCAAAAAAGGAGATCCCAAAGCCAAGAAAACCGGACGGCCAACTTCCAGGAAGCCGCAGAGTTTGAAGGAGTGGCAGGAAGTAATTGGGAAAATCTATCCCAACGAGGACGTTAACGAGGTTAATTTTAGGATTCTTTATCAGACCAATAATTTGGACTATGCTTTCCGGAATTTTTTGCGTCGCAAAGAGAAGAAGCATTTTAAGAAGATTGAGAATCAGAGCGCGGATTGTTTTGTCCTTTTTGTGAGGGCCTTGAATGCTTTGGAAATTGATTTGGAGAAAGAGTTTGATCATTTGTTTGGTAAGGGTTGTTATGTTTGTCACAAGATGCCGTGTGAGTGTAATTATACTTAAATACCTTTTGTCATTGCGAGGAGTGAGCGAAGTGAGCGACGAAGCAATCCCGTCAGGATTTAGGAACCATTCTAAAACCTCACGGGGTTGCCACGTCCCGCTACGCGGGACTCGCAATGACATTTGGATAAAGTTTTATGCCTAAAGCCCTTGTTTTACTCTCAGGCGGCTTAGATTCGATGCTTGCCGCAAAATTATTAACTGATCAAGGAGTAGCAGTAACCGGTTTAACATTTACTACTCCTTTTTTTGGTGCCAAGAAGGCAGAGAAAGCTTCTAAGCAGTTAGGAATTCCCTTAAAAGTGATTGATATTTCAAAAGAGCACTTTGAGATTGTTAAAAAACCTCAATATGGCTATGGCAAGAACGTTAATCCTTGTATTGATTGTCATGGTTTGATGTTTAAGAAAGCTAAAGATTTGGTCAAAAAAGAGGGTTTTGATTTTGTTGCCACCGGCGAGGTCTTGGGCCAGCGCCCGATGTCGCAGAACAAACAAGCCTTAAAGATTGTGGAGAAACTTTCTGGTTTGGAAGGAAAAATTTTAAGGCCGATGTCAGCGAAATTGCTAGATGAAACAGAGATTGAGAAGAAGGAGTTGGTAAATAGAGATAGACTACTATCTATCAAAGGGAAGAGTCGCAAGGAGCAAATCGCTTTAGCAAAAAAGCTAGGCTTCAAAAAATATGCTACCCCCGGCGGGGGATGTTTACTAACCGACCCCGGATATGCTCTGCGTTTTAAGAAACTTCGGGAAGCGTTTCCTTATTTTGATTTAAAAGAAGCGGAGTTGATTAAATATGGGAGACTATTTGTAGAAAAGGACTATCTATTTCTAGTCGGCAGGAAGCATGAAGAGAATTTGGAGTTGAAGAAAGTTGCGGATAAAAATGATATTCTTCTTGAAGTCAAAGAAGTCCCGGGCCCGATTACTTTATTGCACTTTTTTCGGGTCACAAAGCAGCCAATTCCTGCTGTAACCAAAAAAACCGCTCTTAAGAAAGCGGCGGAGAGAACGGTGAGGTATGCGAATCAGAAAGTTAGAGATTTAGATAAAGTAAAAGTGGTTGATTTGGAGGGGGAGGAAGAGATAGCTATCAAGA
>SOKK01000099.1 GCA_004374725.1 Patescibacteria group bacterium
CGCAATGCGACGCAAATAGGTTCTATCGTGGTAGCCAAAACTCCTACTCACAACCTGATTTTGCTTGGAATAATCCATTGAAATTGTAATTATAAAGAGACATTCATATAAATCGGACCGTTCTTTAAAGCCTTAATCCTTGAAAGGAGGAAAAATGGCAAAGAGGAAAAGAGAGACAAGGACAGAGGGATTCCTGAGAAAACTCGGAGAAATCACGAATCATGCAACTCTACCTATCTCATCAACAATACTTTTTGAGGAGTGCGTTCTCCGAATTCTCTCGTCAGCACCTCTTCGGTTTAAGTGTCAAAACGATCCTCCGGAGTGGGAGGTATGGGAATTTAGAGTCAAAGATCGACCGAAGGTTGAAGAACTCCTCGCGGATTACAATATCTGCCATGCTGAAATTCTCGGTCCTTCTACTTACAAGCACGGGGAACTTCAAGCCTAAGAAATCAAAGGGATAAATAAATCCCTGCTATACTTAAAAACGGACTCGCAAGAGCCCGTTTTTTCTTTGGATTAAATCAGAGAAGGGGAGTTATCCCCCGACACTCTCAAAATTCCTATTTCTATCTCTACTTCTCTTATTCTACCAAAACCAAAAAGCGCGAATTAGTTTCTCGCGCTTTTTACATATCTATTTAGAAAAGAGAAGTGCTCTCAATGTCTCAAAGATAGTCGCACAATGTATCTTATGCGACAACCACTTCTGTGGTCGCAGGCAGTATACCTAGTTAAGCTTAAAGAAAGCTTTCTTTAAGTCCAGGCTCTCAAACTCCAAATCTTCCTTATTTTTGACTTCTTCTACCTCTTGAATATCTTTCTCTCGAGTAATTTTAAAATATTTTATTGGCTTCTCCCATTCCTTAACCAACTCAATTTCAGCCAAGACCCCGTCACTAATTGGTCCAAAGACCCACATTTCATCAGAAACTCTAATTAGATTATTATTCGCAATCACAACTGTATTGCGATCAACAGTATCAGTTACAAAATAATCAAAAATCCCAAATTGTGAAATTGGAGAATATCCCTTCTCAAGAACATATTTTACCGCATGGCGTCGGAAATAAAACAAGTGTTTTGACATCGCAATGAAAATAACCTTGTTCTTCTGATTTAAACCTAAAGCCCTGTGCTTAAATTCCGCCATTTTTGTTGATTAGACAATATATTTACCTATTTTTTCTCTTTCGAAAGAAAACAAGCCCCAAAATTGTAACTAAAAGTGCTCCAAAGAAGTTCCAATTGAGATCCGAGACAGTATCATAGCGCTCCCCGATCCGATGAATCTCAAAAACCAAGTCCCCCCAATATTCCGTAATTTCATAGAAAGTCGCCAAAAGCATTGAAACACTTACTGTAAAAAGGCCCATCGCAAACTTTCCGATCTTAATCTTCCTTTCTTTATTCAAAAGATAAAGGATTGTGAAAATCACAATCGTGACCATCACTGTCCCCAGAAAGTGCGCTACATCATCCCACCAGCCAACGTTCCCATAGAGATGTAAGAAATTACCCATCGCATCCAGAAGCACCCCCAAGACAATCGCTAAAGCCGTGAAAGCCGGTAAGATAATTTGAAACTTCCTCGCAAGATAAAGATAGACTACCAAGTAAATAATTCCACTAAAAACAACCGTCATTACTAAAGCAAGTCGGCGGCTGAAAAGATCATAGTCCCAGAGCAGAATCAATAAGACCAATCCCCCAAAACCCAACAAAGCAAGCTTCAGGCTCCAAGAAGTTTCCCTAATTTTTTTACTTATAGAAGATTCTATCATTAAGACGCAAGTCAATATATTTTAATTGTTCCCGCGGTTTTGTGATTTGTTTTAAAGTTGAACTCAAACGGTTTAATTGTACCTTCACAGAACGAGTGGTGTCAAAATAGGCCTGCCAGCCCTCACTTGTCTGCACTCTGACCTCAAGGGTCGTCTTTGGCAAAATGATCTCCTCAATTTTAACCTTTATTTTAGGAGTAAAATTGACTACAAGCGCATTCACAAAATCAACAAAACTTGCTGTGACTACCTTCCCCCCCAGCTTCACCCTCACATTTGCTTGATCCTCCAAGACAGTTAAGTTACTTGACTTTGCTTCATTCTTCTCTAGCTCGAGATAGGCATAACCATTTGGATCAATATAATAATATCTATTCTTTGATTTCCAAACAAATGCTGGCGTTCTCTCCTTCACTTTCACCTTAAGAACATTCGGCAACTGACGATCAAACTTAACTTCATTAATCAAGGGCAATTTTTTCTGGAGGTCATAGGTAAGATCATCTTTGTTTAAAAAGAAAATGTGTCCGACGGGGAAAATAACACTGCTATTTTCCAGAAGAACTTCCTCAGTAGCTTTCTTAACTTCTTCAGAAGAAAGATGATAGTTTCCAACAATCGTAATATCCTTAATTATAAAAGTCGGTGAAAACAAAACAAACATCAGAATCCCCCCCACAATAATCAAAAGTGTTGCTAAAGCAATGCTTCTAAGAGGAAAAGCGAAAAATGTTTCTTGCTTCGGGGTTCTGGTATACAATCCAGGGCTTCGATAGGAGCTCTTCCGTCTTAAAAAAGAACGCCGTTTTTTAAAGTAACTGCGCCTTCTTCTCCCTCCCCTCCCCTGTTGTTTTAGAAAGTCAAACACTGTTTTCCCCTATCAAATAAAGATAAAGTTGAACAACTATTTAGTTCAGGTTTTAATCTCTCTGAAACTCAGATACTTCTGTAAAACCTCAGGGATTTTTACATTCCCCTCTTTGGTCTGGTTATTCTCCACAATTGCAATGATTGTCCTTCCAATTGCACAAGCGGTATGGTTCATTGTGTAAGCAAGTTTAGTTTTACCGGCTTTATCACGATAGCGTACTTTCAAGCGCCGGGCTTGGAAGTCAGTATCATGACTACAAGAACCCAGCTCGCGATAGCGCTTCTCGGAAGGAATCCAACCTTCAATATCAAACTTTCTTGCATTTGGTAGAGCAATATCCCCCGTGCACATTGACATCACTTGATATGGCAGTTTCAAATTCTGCCAGAACTTTTCAGAAATTTTTAACAACTCTTCATAAAATTTCCAAGAATCTTTTTGATCGGCAAAAATGAATAATTCTAATTTATCAAATTGGTGTCCCCGCATAATTCCCCTTGTATCTTTCCCATAGGTTCCCGCCTCTCTTCTGAAACAAGTAGAGTAACCAAGATATTTCTTAGGTTTCTTAAGATCAAGAATTTCATCTTGATGATAAGAAGCTAATGGTACCTCTGAGGTCCCCGACAAAAATAGGTCAACCTCATCTTTCTCAACTTTCTCTAGGGTAGTGACATAATAAACATCATTCCTATCTTTCTCGGATGAATAAAAACCTGTATTAATCAAGGGTCCTTTCTTGACCATTGCAGGAGTAACCATCAGCTCACAACCCTCTTTGGTAAAGAAGTCTATTGTGTAGTGAAT
>SOKK01000018.1 GCA_004374725.1 Patescibacteria group bacterium
GCAAGAGAAGAATGAGATTAAGGGTAGTATTCGAACTGAATCTGATGATGTTGATGTTTCTCAAATTGCTTCACTTTTTGGGGGAGGTGGACATAAAAAAGCCTCTGGTTTTTCAATTCCAGGAAGACTAGAACGCACTGGAGAAGGAAGTTGGAAGATAATTAAATAATGAATAATGCATAATGATTAATGACTAATTTTAATTATTCATTATTCATTACTCATTAGTCATTATTGTGAAAGGTTATCGTACAAAAGCATTTGTTTTGCGAAAGATAGATTTAAAAGAGGCGGATCAAATTATCACACTCCATACAGAGTCTCAAGGAAAAGTAAAAGCAATTGCTAAGGGTATTCGCAAGGCTAGAAGTAAGAATGTTGGTAATTTAGAACTGCTTAATTTGATTGATGTTCTTTTAATTCCTGGTAAAAATTTTGAAATTATCACCCAAGTAAAGGTGGAGAATAGCTTTCTGGATCTAAAGGAGGATCTTAATTGCCTCGCCTTTGTTTATTACCTAGTTGAGCTTTTAGATAAACTAATTGCTGAAAATGAAAGGGCACCCGAACTTTTTGATTTACTGGATAATTTCTTAAATTGGGCCAAGGAGAAAAAAGAAGATCTTTTAAAATCGTTTGCCTTACGGGCGTTTGAATTAAAATTAATTTCTCTTTTGGGATTTGCCCCGGAAATTTTTCGTTGTGTGAAATGTGGTCAAAAACTTACTTCGGGTGGTTCTAAATATTTTGACGTTTCTTTGGGAGGGATAGTCTGTAGTAGTTGTACAAATGGGGAAGAGCAATCAATTAAAGTTTCAGAGAATAGCATTAAGCTGATGAGATTGATCTTGGAAGGTGAAGATTTCGATTTATTGAGTAAGATCAAAGCACCTTCAGGCGATCGGAAATTGGTAGCAACAATGATCCATGATTATTTACTTTGGATTCTTGAAAAACAGTTAAAAAGTCTTGAGGTGATCAATGCGCTTGAAAAAGTTTAAAATACCATCCGTAGCGCTAATTCATGAATTGGCGCTACAATATCCTGTTTGGATCGAAATTGATAGCCAGGCAATCAAAAAAAACTTTCAGGAGATTAGAAAGATTGTTGGAACAAAAGTGTTTGTGATGGGAATAGTAAAGGCAAATGCTTATGGGCATGGGATTAAGGAAGTTTCTGAGTTGTTTCAGGAAGCTGGCGCTGACTATCTGGGAGTGAATAATCTTACTGAAGCTTTGTCTTTGCGGAAGGAAGGAATTAACCTTCCAATTCTGATCCTGGGGGAGGTTAGTAAGAAAGATTTAGAATCGGTAGTGAAAAATAATTTTGAGTTTGTTGGTTACGATCTTAATTATTTAAGAGAATTGGATACAATTGCTTCGGAGTTAGGTAAAAAAGTAAAGGTTCATTTAAAAATTGATACGGGGATGAATCGGATAGGAATCAGCTTGGACCAGATAGACGATTTGATTGAAACAATTCCGAAACTAAAATCTTCAAAAATTGCGGGAATCATGACACACTTTGCAGCTAGTGATGAACTTAAAAAAAGAAGTTACTTTGAAAAACAGCTTAAGCGATTTCAAGAAGTCTTGTTTGAATTTCAAAAGGCAGGCCTCAATATTCCCCTGCGGCATACTGCGAATAGTGCTGCGACCATCCTTTATCCTGAAAGTCACCTTGATCTTGTTAGGGTAGGATTAGCGCTTTATGGTTTATGGCCCCCAGAGGATACTTCAAGGGCCAAAGGTAAGAATCTGGAGCTTACCTCTGTTTTATCTCTGAAGACAAAAATTATTCAAATTAAGACGATAAAGAAGGGAAATTGTATCGGATACGGCTGTACTTATAAAGCCCCTTCGGATATCAAAGTGGCAATTCTGCCGATTGGATACGCGGAAGGGTATGGTCGAATTCTATCTGATCAGGCGGAAGTATTGATTAACGGAAAGAGGGCACCAGTGCGCGGGAGGATTTCGATGAATCTTACAGTAGTAGAGATCGATAAGATCCCCGAGGCAAAGGTGGGGGATGAGGTGGTGGTGATTGGGAAGCAGGGGAATGAAGAAATCACCGTGGATGATTTGGCAAAAATGTCCGAGACGATTAATTATGAGATTGTGACGCGGTTGGCGGAAAGTATTCCGAGAATAATTAAATAGTCATTGCGAGAAGCGAAGCGACGTGGCAATCCCATCGGGATATAGATCTCTATATCCTAACGGGATTGCTTCGCCCTGCTGTACGGCGGGGCTCGCAATGACATCTAGTAATAATTATTTCTTATGAAAAAAAGTAATAGTTTGATGGAAAAGATTACCTCTCTTGCAAAGAGGCGTGGATTTTTATTTCAAAGTTCAGAAATCTATGGCGGAATTAGTGCTTGTTATGATTATGGTCCTCTGGGGGTGGAACTTAGGAATAATGTCAAAGAGGCCTGGTGGGATCAAATGGTTCGGGACCGGAGTGACATTGAAGGAATTGACACCAGTATTTTGATGCACTCCAAGGTCTGGGAAGCTTCAGGGCACTTGCAGCACTTCACGGATCCTTTAGTAGACTGCAAGAAGTGCAAGAAGCGTTTCAAAGAAGAGGATATTTTGGAGTCAGCTGAAAAGAAAGTTGTTGAAGGAAAATTGAAATGTCCAGAATGTGGCGGAGAGTTAACCAAAGCGCGCCAGTTTAACTTGATGTTCAAAACCCATATGGGACCGGTGGAGTCAAAAGGTAGCGAGATCTATCTTCGGCCTGAAACTGCTCAGGGGATTTATGTCAACTTTAGGAACGTCCTAGACTCAACCGGGCAGAGAATTCCGTTTGGGATTGCTCAGATTGGGAAAGCTTTCCGAAATGAGATTACTCCCGGGAATTTAACTTTTCGCTTGCGTGAGTTTGAGCAGATGGAAATGCAATACTTTATCAAACCGAAGGAAGCAACAAAATGGTTTGACTATTGGTTGAAGGAAAGAAAAAATTGGTATCTGGAATACGGACTCACTCGCGGCAAGGTTAGAGTGCATGAACATAAAGAAGGAGAACTGGCACACTATGCCAAGAAAGCTATTGATATCCAATATCAATTTCCTTTTGGTTTTGCAGAGCTTGAGGGAATTCATAATCGCACGGACTATGATTTGGTTGAACACGAAAAAGCAAGCGGTAAGGATTTGAACTATATTGATCCAGTCACGAATGAGAAATTTATTCCTTGGATTATTGAAACTTCAGGAGGGATTGATCGAGCAACCTTGGCATTCTTAATTGATGCTTATACGGAGGTTGAGGGTGGGAGATCAGAGAAAAAACAGACCGTGCATGAGAAAGAAGTGGTTCTTAAACTCGACAAGCGCCTTGCCCCAGTCAAAGTTGCGGTTTTACCACTTTCGCGTAAAAAAGAACTTAGCGGTAAAGCAATCAAGATTTTTGATCTAGTTAAAAAGGACTTTAAGACT
>SOKK01000096.1 GCA_004374725.1 Patescibacteria group bacterium
CCCCCGAAGGCGCAAATGCGCCAAGGAAGGAACCCTATAATGGTCATCAAAATGGGAAGTAAAGTCCGGCTTAAGGGCGTCTACACCCTCCCCGAGAATCCCGATAAACTTCAAGTTGGTGACACCATCGACAAAGTCGACGGGAGGTTAGAAATTCACCGGAATGGACCGCGTCTCCCTAATCCTACCATTCCTGCCAGTTCGGTAGGAATTGTAGAAGAAGGTCTCTATTGCAGTGGGATCTTCGACTACAGTCGAGAGCGTCCCGTAAAATTCGAAAATTACGAAGAGTTAGGAATCGCCATGTACTTTGGCGTTCCTACCGAGCTTCTCGAAGTTATCGAGGAGCATCCGCTTGCTGACCACCCGTCAGGGTTATGGGCAGCGCGATACTAGATCACCACATGGGCCTCGCAAGAGACCGACATCCCCGCCTAACAACGGAGGTAACGCAATATGAAAATAGTTATCATCTGTCCCTACTGCCATAAAAAAGTAGGGGCGTACGGGGCAAGGAGTGCTTCATGCCCACATTGCCGACTCCAGGTCGGGGTAAGCGAGTGGGAAGTTGCTATCAAAAACAAGTACCTTGGCATTCCTCTCTCACCGCTTAATCTGAGTCCCGAGACCAAAACCCAACTCCTCAGGGAAATCTTCGCAAAACTCCCCTGCCAAAAAGGGGAGACACCGACGGTTTTCCCCCGATTTTACAACTTTGACGGTTCACTCCTCCCCTACGGGTTACCTATACGAGCCCTTATCTCCTCCTTTTAAACACTAAACCTTCGCGGCTTCTCTTTACGAGAAGCCGCTTTTCTATTTAAAAAGAACAGTTAAACTTAGCTCTCCCCCTTAAAGCTAAGTCTGACTGTTCTTTTAATTTTCTTCCCCCTTCAATCCCCCATTGCTACATCCGTTTTTGGTTTACCAAGATAGTTTACTTGTTTGACATCCTCCCAAGCACCTTTATTTTTATCATCCTGAACCTTTTTCTCTACCTCGCTAATTGCCTGCAGTCTAACAGCTTCTACCTGTAACCTTTCATTCTCCACCTCAAGTAACGCACTTTGTTGCTGCAGTTCGCTCATTTCATAACCCCGTGTTGCAAGTTTATTCGCTTGGGTAAGGTACAACAAAGCCGAAACGCAAACCAAAATTACAATCATAAACGTCACTGCGACTGGCCCTGTTCGGAGTTTACTCCGAAAATCTTTTTTACGGATTCTTTTATTGCTAACCCGCCTAGTTTCAAAGCGCGTAATTGCTAATGTTCCCATGTAAATTAATTATTAATGAATAATGATTAATGATTAATTCAATTATTCATTACTCATTATTCATTACTCATTATTTTTTCGGCTACCCTTAGTTTTGCGCTTCGACTAAGAGGATTAATTTCTATTTCCTCCTCACCAGGCCTGACTGGTTTTTTGGTGATGATTTTAAGAGTTGCCTTGTGATCACAGCGGCATTCTGGTAGATCAGGAGGACAGACACAATCTTGTGACTCACGTTTGAAAAATTCTTTGACAATCCGATCCTCTAAAGAGTGAAAACTGATTACTACCACTCTCCCTCTTGGTTCTAGAATTTCTACTGCTTGCTTCAATCCCTCTTTAAGGTTTTTAAGTTCTTGGTTAACCACGATCCGCAGGGCTTGGAAAACTTTTGTGGCCGGATGAATTTTTTGTCTTGTCCTACAAGTAGAACTAACTATTTTTGCTAACTCCGTTGTAGTTTGAATTGATTTCTTTTTACGTTCCGCTACAATCTTTTTTGCGATCCTGCGGCTATTTCTCTCCTCTCCATACTGGAAGAATAATTTTGCTAATTCCACTTTCGGGAGATTATTTACTATTTCTTTTGCTGAAATAGCATTGGGGCTTTCTTCTACAACGCTCTCCAGTTTTTCTAACGACTGATAGATCCTTTTTGATCCGGGCGAAGATTCTCCCAAAGGACTAGCCATTCGCATGTCTAGCTCCCCCTCCTTTTGAAAGGAGAACCCTCGCCCTGGATCATTTATTTGCGGAGAAGAAACCCCCAAGTCGAATAATACTCCAGAAACATTTGAAAAATTTTGATTGAGAGTAATATTTTTAAGGTTGCGAAAATTATCACAAACAAGAACGAGTCTATCTCTTGAACCAGCAAATTTTCTTTGGACATAGGAAATCGCATTTTGATCTTGATCAATTCCTAATAATTTTCCTTTGGGAGCAATTTTTTCTAGAAAGATCCTAGCATGCCCTCCATAACCTATTGTGCAGTCAATGCAGTTCTGATCAGGTTTGAGGTTAAGATATTTAACTACTTCTTTGAGAAGAACTGGCGTATGTTTAGAATCAATCATTTTAATTAGATTCCCAGCTCCCCAAGCTTCTCCGCAATCTCTCCACTTTCTTTCTCCGTCCCAGTTTTATACTCTTTCCAAACTGAAGGATTCCAAATTTCCAAGCGATTATAGAGACCAGCAATGATTGCTTTCCCAGGAAGACTGGCATATTCTCTTAAATACTTTGGTAAATTAACCCGCCCTTGTTTATCAATTTCGAGATCCATTGCTCCAGCTAGCATCAATCTTGCAAAAGCCCGAGCGTCTTTTTGGCTAATTGGCAGGTTACTCAATTTTTTGGCAATTTTTTCCCATTCGGCTTTAGAATACAAAAAGAGACAGTTGTCTAAGCCCCGAGTAACTACTACCCCTTCGGATAGTTTTCCCCGGAACTTATTCGGCACTGCCACACGACCTTTGGGATCAATTGTGTGTTTGTATTCACCAATAAACATATCTTGTTTTGAATCAAGGATGATAGGGGATTGGGAAGGGGTTAAAACACCAATAAAATCCCCTATCACCTCTGGTTCAAAAGAAAAGGATGGGGTTTGTTTTTGTTTTTGCTTTCAGCGTACCTACAAGTTCCCCCTTGAGCTTGTATATAAGGTTTATCCACCATTTGCTCCACTTATCCCCACTTTCATCCACATTATTCCATTGCGATTAGATTATAAACCACTTCATCCCCAGCTCAAAATCAAAATTTGAATTTTTCCTCCATTCCCCATCCCCCATTCCCCATTCATCAAATTACATTGCTTGAACGCTAAAAATAGATAATCAACAAATTTTGAGCAACAAAAAACCAGGGATTGTTATCCCCAGTTATTCACAAAGCGTCCACAAGGGTTATCGGCTGCTTTTTTAACAAAGATCTATCTAATTAAGCAGCAATCTAGTTGTTCAACTTATCTCCAAGATAATCCTTAAGTTTCTCGATTTTAATCCTCTCCTGCTCCATTGTATCCCGATCTCTCACTGTCACCGCCTTATCTTTCAAGGTCTCAAAATCAATGGTTACACAATATGGCGTTCCGATCTCGTCTTGTCTTCGATAGCGCTTGCCAATTGAGCCTG
>SOKK01000097.1 GCA_004374725.1 Patescibacteria group bacterium
GAAGAAATTAAGGCCGCCAAAACTAAGAAAAGAGAAGCGGAAATTCCCACCGGTGAAGATGAACTTCCCAAACCTGGTATCGAACTAGAGGGATCTGCATTCGTTGAAGACCTAGTCCAAAAACAATATAACCACTACAATACTGAAACCGCTGAATTTTACCTTACCTTTGAAAATGATCCGGATGGCAAGATCCGTAATCTTATCGCCGAATTAGGAGAAAAGTATGGTGATCCCGAAAATATCACTACCCATCAAGCAATCGCCGCTGTAGAATCCCGCTACAAATGGGAGCATAGTGATGATGGCGGAGTAGGATATTTCCAAATTACAAAAATTCCGGAAAGTGTGCAAAGGCAAGTTTTAGAAACTGCTGAGCGAGACAAAATTACTGATCAAAAAGAGCTAAACATTCTAGAGGGAATCTTGACTTATGAATATTACTTTGAGCATGTCAAGAATTTACACCCTAATGATTCTCTTGAAGAACAAAAATACCGCGCTGAATGGATATACCACGCAGGATACGTCGCCGACAAAGGAACTCTTAGAGAAAATTTCGAAAAATTTGGAGGACCCCACAAATACTATGGAGCAAAGACAGGCGCTTATGAATTAGCATTAACCGAAGGTTACCGTCACTAAGAATAGACTTAAGAACAACCAAAAACAGCGGACCAAAGCCGCTGTTTTTTAGTATCCCTATAGAACAATTCAGACTACAAAACTAACTAACCTCCCCTTCACAAAAATCTCCTTCTTAACTTCCTTCCCTTTCAAAAACTTCTTCACATTCTGATTCTCCTTCGCTAACTTAATTGCCTCTTTTTCCGAAACATCTTTATTAACTTCAACTGTCCCCCGCAATTTTCCATTGACTTGAATCGCCAAAGTGATTATTTCTTCTTGGATTAACTTTGGATCAAACTTGGGCCAAGGAGCTTTAAAGACAAATTCTCTATGTCCTAACATTTCCCAAAGTTCCTCGGAAAGATGAGGAGTAATCGGAGCAAGAAGGATTACTAGGATCTCCAATAAATCTCTACCGATCTTATCCTTCTTACCCAAAGCATTTGAATATTCCATCAAGGCGCTCAGGGCAGTATTAAACTGAAAGTCCTCAAAGTCCTCCGCCACTTTTTTGAGCGTTTTATGTTTTAAGGTCTCCAGCTTTTTATCGCTATTTTTTACTTTGCTATCAGTGTTTTTCTCGATTAGAGCGTAGACTTTTTGCAAGAAACGATGCATTCCGACAATCCCTCGATCCGCCCATTCCTTATCCTGCTCCGCTGGCCCCATGAACAATTCATAAGCCCTAACGGAATCCGTTCCATACTTTCTAACAAACTCATCAGGACTGACAACGTTCCTCTTGGATTTACTCATTTTCGCCCCCTTATAGTAAACCATCCCTTGGGTAAACAAATTCAAAAATGGTTCGTGGAAGTCAAGCAACTTCATGTCACCTAAGGCCTTAGTAATGAAGCGAGCGTACATCAAGTGCAAAATTGCATGCTCAATTCCGCCGACATACTGATCAACCGGTAACCAGTGATCAACTTTTTGCTTCTCAAAAATTTCTTTCTTATTATCAACATCGGGATAGCGTAAGAAATACCAACTTGAATCCACAAATGTATCCATTGTATCCGTTTCGCGTTCTGCTTTTCCACCACACTTCGGACATTTAACTTTTACGAAGTTTTCTACTTTTGCCAGGGGCGATCTTCCATCTCCAGTTGGTTTGAAATCATCCAACTCCGGAAGTTCTACCGGTAGATCTTTCTCTGGTACCGGAACCTCACCGCATTTCTTGCAGTGGACAATTGGGATCGGAGTACCCCAATAACGTTGTCTAGAGATCAACCAATCATGTAATTTATAGTTAATTGTCTCTTTTCCTAGCTTCTTTTTATTAAGCCATTGAGTAATTTTCTTGATCGCATTTTTAGAGTCCAGATTACTAAACTCCCCTGAACCCACTAATTCTCCGTATCCTACAAATGCCTCCTTTAGCCCACTTTTACCCTTAGACTTACCCTTCGGCACTACTGTCTCAATAATCGGCAATTTGAACTTCTTCGCGAACTCAAAATCCCGCTGATCGTGCGCGGGAACTGCCATCACTGCTCCTGTTCCATAGGTAGACATTACATAGTCTGCAACCCAAATCGGAATCTTTTGATTATTGACAGGGTTGACTACATAACTCCCAATAAACACTCCTGTCTTTTCTTTCTCCAAAGAAGTTCTTTCAATCTCACTTTCCTTAATTGCTTTCTTACAATAATTATCTACTTCTTTCTTATGATCAGTGGTAGTCAGTTTTTTCACCAACGGATGCTCCGGTGCTAAAACTAAATACGTACATCCAAATAAAGTGTCAGCACGAGTTGTAAATACATCAACTTTGACCTTTGAACTTTGACCTTTAAACTCTACCAATGTTCCTTCACTCCTCCCAATCCAATTCCGCTGCATTGTCTTGACTCGCTCCGGCCAATCCAGCTTTTCTAAATCATCCACGAGTTCATCAGCGTAGTCTGTAATCTTAAAGAACCATTGCTTGAGATTTTTCTTAGTGACCTCACTATCACAACGGTGGCATTTGCCCTCTACCACTTGCTCATTCGCTAAAACTGTTTTACAGCTTGGACCCCAGTTTGCGGGGGCTTCTTTTCTGTAAGCAAGACCTTTTTTATAGAGCTGCAAAAAAATCCACTGCGTCCACTTATAGTAGCTGGGATCCGAAGAATTAACCGCCAGACTCCAGTCATACATTGAACCCATTTCCTCAAGCTGGCGTTTGAAATTAGCAATACTCTCTTTGGTGTTCTCCTTCGGATGCACACCTTTTTCAATTGCCGCATTCTCCGCCGGTAAGCCAAAAGCATCAAACCCCATCGGATGCAAAACTTCATAGCCCTGAATCTTTTTGTAGCGTGACCAAACATCACTCATTACATAACCTGACCAGTGCCCGACATGCAAACCCTCCCCAGAGGGATACGGGAACATGTCTAAACAATAGTACTTCTTTTTCGCACTAAGATTTACCTTGTTAGCATTTGTTTCTTGCCATTTTCTCTGCCATTTCTTTTCAATTTTGCCCGGATTGTAATTACTCATTATCCATTATTCATTAATCATTCTGTCTTTATTATAGGGGAAAAAACAAAAAAGGCAAAGAAAAAACGGACCTCATAACATTATTCCGTTACGCGGTCCGTTAATTAAGAACCTTCGGAAGGCCCTTCCAATTGATCTTTCGCCATTCGGATTGCATGCATCGCCGTTTCTATAGTATCCTTCTCTTCCCTAGAAAGATTCTCAAGGATAAACTCCGTAAGCTCATGATTTTCCAAGCTATTAACCAGCACAAGACGAGCAATAAAGGGAAATCCTAGAA
>SOKK01000048.1 GCA_004374725.1 Patescibacteria group bacterium
GTACTGGGAACGCCCCATCCGTCAGTATATGTACATCCGGCGTACATAGCGCGTCTTGGCTGTGACGATTTTGACGGAGGTCGCATCCTGTCCTACTCCACCGATATCGGATGGGGAGATAAATTCGGCGGCGATTATTACTTCGCTGCCGTCCGGGAGTAGCCTTGGCGCCTAACAAAACCCCGTTCTTTACCTGTTTTTTACGGGCGGGGTTTTTACTTTTGCTTTATTTTTGATTATTGAAAATATTTGACAAATGTGCTAGTGTTCAAAGTCCTGCACTTTAACTGCAATCATTCCAAGGTTCCCCAAAGGAGGGGATATAGATGAAGAAGCTCATGATTTTCGGTGTCTTCATCTTGGCGGTAGTATTAATATTGCCGGGGTGCTCATCTTTCTCGCCCAGGGTTGAAGTTTCAAAGGCCTGTCCTGTCAGGGTCGACTACAGTCTCTCCCTTGCGGAGATGATTGACGCTGGTCACTATGACTGGGTCAATGAGGATATTTTCAGCTATCCGTTTGTGGCGGGTGATCCTTCTGATTACCACGGCCAGGAGGAAGTCCAACTCTATCTTGTCCGTTTCGGTCGTCAGATATCCTCGGACGATGTTTATATGGAATTGGACAAGATAGATCTCCGTCCCGCTACTATTGCGGAGCTTCTGGCCCTTGGAGCTAAATACTTCAGGGAGAGACAGAAGCATCCTGTTGTAGCACTCGGTTCCATCTTGCACTCGCCTGACTATGGCCACGTGGCGTCTCTTGAACGTTACTACCTGGAGCGTCACTTGTCCCTCTATTATTTTTATCCTGGCTGGCACTACGGTTGCTGTTTCCTTGCTGCTCCCAAGTAGCACACCTATAACTTCTTGGAATCTCTTAACCCCGTCTTCGGATGGGGTTTTTCTTTTGCTTTATTTTCTTTTATGTCGTACAATGTAAGTGTAGACTGATTTTTTTGCTTTGCAAAAAAATTCTAGTTGAACTTATCCTGATGAGTCCCGATTCTATCGGGACGAGATCAGGATCCCCTTTAGACTAAGCTCAAAAATGCAATTAAACCGCTTAACCACTGACTTTTTAGAGTATCTGGAAGTTGAGAAAAACAAAAGTCAGCTTACAATTCAGAATTATGATCACTATCTAAGACGGTTTGTAGAGTGGGGAAAGAAAAATGGTGTCACAAAACCGGAGCAGATTACTTTAGATAAGATTAGAAAATACCGTTTATTTTTGCATCGCTTAAAAAATAAAAAAGGCGATTATTTGAAACAGAATACTCAAAACTATCACGTGATTGCTTTGCGGGCATTTTTAAAATATTTAGCGAAGCGGGATATTAAAACTCTGACGGCAGAGAAGATTGAGTTAGGCAAAAGTCCCAAACGCCAAGTAGAATTTTTGGATGCAGAGGAAATCGGAAGATTATTAGAGACTCCTGATACAAAAACGGAGAAAGGTTTACGCGATCGAGCAATCCTGGAACTTTTATTTTCAACGGGCTTGCGAGTGGGGGAGTTAGTAAAACTGACTCGCGATCAGTTGAATTTGGAAAGAGGAGAGTTTGCAGTACGAGGTAAAGGTGACAAAGTGCGGGTGGTGTTTTTATCAGCAAGTACGATCTACTGGTTGAAAGAGTATTTTAAAAAACGCCGGGATAAATCAAGGGCCGTTTTTGTCGCTGCTCGCGGAGAAAAAGATATTACAAAGAAGGCAAAAAACCTGACCCCACGTTCTATTCAGCGGATTGTCAGAGAGAATGCTCTCAAAGCAGGAATAGTCAAAAAAGTCACCCCGCATACTTTGAGACATTCCTTTGCAACAGACTTGTTAATTAGTGGCGCAGACATTCGTTCCGTTCAAGCTCTCTTGGGACATGCCAACATTACAACCACTCAAGTCTATACCCATGTTACAGATAAACAGTTGAGGGAAGTGCATCAGGCCTTTCATGGGAAGAGAAGGTGATAAGCAGGAATGATATCATTTCCCGCGTCATCCGATCAAAAAACAACCTCTGTTATTAAGAAGTTGTTTTTATAAACCTAACCTTACCCTTGTGGCGGGTGAGGAGTATTAACTAGATTGTGCGTGCGGAGGATTTATTTTGCGCGGAAAACAGTGTCGCCTTCGCGGACTCGGTCATCAACTTTCATTCCAAACTCATTACCCTTCTTTGCCTTTTCAATTTCTTTCTTCTCAACTTGCATTGATTCAACCTTTTGAGTGAAGTCACTCGTTGCTCCCTTGAAGTGAAGTTCATCTCCTTTTGCAATTGCTTTTCCTGCTTTGATAATCGCGACACTGATGTTGTTGAAGAAGTGGTTTACTTTGCCAACCTCTTCTTCCTTTTTTCCGCCAGAGGCGGACTTGCCCTTGGCGGGCGATTTTTTCTCGGGCATGGATTATTTTAATTTAGTAGCCTAGAGTTATTATAGCATACTGTAAAGACAACTCTAGTAGGGATAAGTTATAACCCCGGTGTTGGTCTGAAGCCCCAGCTTCAGACCGCCTTGTGATTAATAGGTTAGGTTCTAGTACACAACATGGTTCAAAGCAGGGCTTTGAACCAACGGTTTAGACATAGGATTTACGTTTTAAACAAAATCACATCTCCATCCTGGACCAGATAATCCTTTCCCTCAGTTCTCATTAACCCTTGCTCTTTTGCCTTTAGTTCTGAGCCGGCTTTTACAAAATCTTCATAGGGGATTACCTCGGCTTTGATAAACCCTTTTTGGAAATCGGTATGAACTACCCCAGCAGCCTCGGGAGCTTTGGCGCCTTTTTTGACAGTCCAGGCCCGAGCTTCATTCTTATTTGTAGTAAAAAAAGTGACAAGGTCTAAAGTTTCGTAACTTTTTTTAATTACTTGGGTAAGTCCGGATTCTTTTAGTCCCAACTCTTTGAGGTACTCTTTTTGCTCTTTCTCTGTCAGTGAACTAAGCTCTGATTCTATCTTCGCGGAGATTGGAATAAAGCTAACTCCTTCTTTTTCTAGTTTGCCATCTTTAGGAAGTTGATCTTCAGCTAAGTTGGCGACATAGAGAAAGAGTTTAATAGTTAAAAGACAAAATTTTTGAACTAGCTCTTTCTCCTCACTGTCCAGTTCTACTTGGTTGGCTAATTTTTCATCCTCAAGTTCTTTCTGGAGCTTTTTTAGAACCTCGAGCTTTGCTTTGAATTCCTTTTCCCCTGAACGTACTTTGGGTTCTAGTTTTTCGAGAGCATTTTTAATTGTATCAAGGTCAGCGAGAATTAATTCGAGGTTAATAATCTCAATATCTTTGAGAAGATCAAGTTTTTCGTGAGGGTGGGAGACGTTTTTATCATCAAAGAAGCGGACGACTTGGAGAATAAGATCTACTTCTCTAA